>CAZGVZ010000590.1:0-3219 GCA_964529145.1 uncultured Fibrobacteraceae bacterium
CCTGAAGCGGGTCTCGAAGCCCGGATATATGGACAGCGGATCTTTGTGGAACCCCTGCGGGTCATCCTGTCCCCGGGGCAGGAGATAACAGCCTCGGGGTGGGCTGCCCTTAGGGATTCATTCATGGTCGCGCTTTCCGCTTCCGATATCCGCCTCGGGAATATTCCCGGCTTTCCCGAAATCGACTCGCTTGAAGGACTTATCTCTCTTGATATCAAAGGGCAGGGGACATACGGGTGGCCCAAAGCCGAAGGCACTTGCAGGCTCACAGGAATCCGCAGGGGTATCCTGCCGTTCGACGACATGGGAATCAATGTGGATCTGACCGGCCGAAAGATCACGATAGACGGATCCGCCATCGGCATGGTGCGAGGCTCCTTCGATCTCGAATCGAAGGAGTTTAACGCAGGCCTCTCCTGTGCCGGTCTTTCGCTTGCGCCTTATCTGGCACTTACCGGGCAGAATCTCGAGGGTATCCTGACCGCACAAATCGAGGCATCGGGCGATGCCGATTCCCTGGAAGGCACCAGGGGGAACCTCTCCATCACCGACATGGTGCTTGATTTCAACGATAAAAGAATCATTCGGGTCCGGGAACTCAACGCCTCGCTCGCAAATGGACGTTATGACATTCCTGAGTTCAATATCCTTTTCGCCAATGAAGGAACCCTCACCGGCAACGCGAACGGTAACCTCGATGGGCCGCACCGGGCGGTGCTTGAAGGAACGGTTCCCCTGAGCGTCACCCGGTACTTCATGCCTGATTTCAGCGATATCGACGGAACTGTGGGAATCGACGCATTCTTCAATGGAACAGCAGAGAAATCCGATCTCAGAGCGAACATACAATTGAACGATGTCGGAATGACCATACCTGGAACATCACAGCGACTGCACTCTCTCAGCGGCCGGATCCTCGCGAATCCCGCCGCGGTACGGATCGAGACTCTCGGGGGCAATATCGATGAGGGGGCTCTGAGCGTGAGAGGAGGCCTTTCACTTGACAATCTCACCCCTTCCGACATGGACATCAGGATCACTCTTCAAAACCTGCCCGTTGAAATGCCAGGGATGCTCGACCTTGTCCTCGATGCGGATCTTCGCGCCACCGGAAAACCTGATACTTCCCGCGTAGAAGGAGATATAGTCCTGCTTGATGGCGTTTATTACCGGGACGTGTCCATCAACCCTCTTTCCGGTATGGGTAAACGCAAGCGCAGAGAGCCTCCCCCGCCGGCCGACGACCGCAGACCGTATCTGAAAAACATGCGGTTCGATGTCGGTGTGCAGGCACGCTCTCCATTTCGCGTTGACAACAATCTCGCACGGCTCACCATCACCCCCGATCTTCACCTTGCAGGTACGCTTACCTCACCGACCCTGGGTGGCAGGGCGGATGTCGAAGAGGGCACAGTCACGTATCTCCGCCGTGAGTTTACGGTGGAACGCGGCGTTATAGATTTTGTCAATCCTTACACTATCGAACCAGAAATCGACATCAAGGGCTCGGTTCAGGTCCAGAGCCGTTTGATCCGCATAGCGATCTCCGGCTCTCCGGACGACCTTGCCTTCGCACTGACCTGCGACGGTTCGGACCTGGAAGATCAGGATATCATTTCACTTCTCGTGCTTGGGAAAACATCGGGAGAACTGCAGTCGGAATTGAGAAATATCGCCGATGGAGCATCGACTCAGCAGATGCTCACCGCGCTCATGGCTTCCACTCTCGGAGAAGGCCTTCGGAAAGCCACCGGGCTCGACATGCTTGAAATAGAAACCGGAAAGGACAATGACACTTCGTCCAATCGTATCGCAGTCACCATTGGGAAACAGATAACCAGACGGCTGGGCACAACGTATACCATCGAATCGAAGGACGGCGAAACGGTCCAGCGTGCCGCCGCGGAATACCGGATCCTCCAGAATCTCAAGGTCGAAGGATTCCAGGAATACTATCTGACCAAAACCGACGATAAAGGGGCCTATGGCGGCCAGATCCGGTTTACCTGGGAGCGCAGGTGATATGAAAACAGTGCGACACGCAATAGTTTTCCTGACCCTGGCAACTGTCTCCGGCGCTTCCCCCGAGCTTGTCACCAGGGTAACCTTCTCGATCACCGACGCTTCCCCGGTGAGAAAAGCGGTGCTCACGAAAACCGCCCGAAGGCTTGTTCAAATAAGGAAAGGTCTTGCAGTCGACTCCGCTTCACTCAACGAATCCATCGACGCACTTCGGACATGCCGTCTGTTCAGTGACATCGAAGTGGAGAGGGCGGACGGAAATATCATGTTCCGGCTTGCCTCCGCGCGGTATGTCCGCGATATCCGTATCACCGGCGAGATGCCCCTGTTCGAGGACGACGTGGAAAAGGCAATGAGCACATACCCCGGCGACATTTACGATGACGGTCTGTTGCCCATACAGGACTCCCTTGTCACCGCTCTATACAGGAGAGAGGGTTTCATTTCGCCTTCGGTCGAAGTGACCTCCGCGAATCACGGAAAAAGCAGGAACAAGATCATTTTCGTTCATATCGATCCCGGCCCCTACTACAGGCTGAAGAGTTATACTATCGAGGGGAATCGCGCATTCTCCGATACCAGGATCAAGCTCGGCATGAAGTCGTGGCAAACCTCGCTTCTTCCCGGAAATCCGGGACGGTTTCTCGAAAAAGTATTCCGTGAAGATGTGGAGGCTCTTGTTAAAAGATACTGGTCCAAAGGTTTCGCGGACGTACGTATAAGCGATTCGGTGGCGACCGATTCCCTAGGAACCGCCCGGATTTTCTGCACTATCGACGAAGGCGACAAATACACCATATACTTTCCTCCCCAGCGGCAGCGTGGAATCGGCAGGAGAAAGCTGAGGAAAGATATCGTGCTCAACACCACGGGAAACCGCAACGGCATCGGTATCCGAAAATCCCTGAACTCCATGGAGAAACGGCTACGTGAAAGTGGTTTTCTCGAAGCGAAAGTGACCTCCAGCGATTCGACGTTCCGGAAGCGGCGCTGCGACGAACGGCACGTCCGTCTTCGCTTTCACTCCGGACGCCGCACGACGGTTTCCACCGTCACCATCGAAGGAGCAAAGCGGATCGACGGTGAAACGATACGTAAACAGATCCTGCTCTCGGACAAAGGAAGCGAATCGAAGCGGGCTTACAATCCCGCGCTGCTCGACGAGGATGCACTTGCCGTGCAGGCATTCTATCGCAG
>CAZGVZ010000591.1:0-3210 GCA_964529145.1 uncultured Fibrobacteraceae bacterium
TCGATTCCGAGCGATACTGTGTCCATAGGGTCGATAACGTAGGTCAGCGTATCCGCGGCGGGATCGTTGTTTGGGCCGATGTGCAGGACTCCGCCCGTGGTTCCCCAGGGGTCGCTTCCGTTCAGAAGCCGCATGCTGTTGTACTGGGTTCCCTCGACGATCCGGTCCACTTCCTCCTTGAGGTTGTCTATCTCGATGCCGACATAGACCCTTTCAACTGAAGTCAAGGTATCGTTGGCCGCCTGGATGCACAGTTCGCGCATCCGCTGCACCATCGATTCCACCTCGATCAGCGCGCCTTCGGCTATATTTACAAGGGAGATACCGTCCTGGATATTGCGCGCGCCCATGTTGAGACCTCGCACCTGGGTCCTGAGCTGTTCCGATACGCTGAGACCGGCTGCGTCGTCTGAAGCGCGGTTGATCCGCAGACCGGTGGAAAGCCGTTCCAGCGATTTCGTCAGCTGCCGGTCCACCTGTCGAAGCGAGTTTCCGGTGATCATCGCCGGAATGTTGTGATTGATACGAGGCATACCACCCTCCTTTTTTGATGCTTCCGTGCAGCCGGTTTACTTCCGTACTGCCGTCCCTGCGTCTTCCTGACGATGCCTGCTTCCTTGCGTAAGGTAAGTTATGCAAAGTACATGCCATGGGAGACATGCCGCTTTGTTCGAAAATTCCCGGGTTTCCATACGCCAATCCCTCGCTTGCGGAAAATTTTGCCTGCCTGCTAGAGAAAATCGACCAGTGACGGCTGGATTATTTTCGCCATCGACTGCAGCGCGGCGTTGTAGACGTTCTGCGTGAGCATGAATTTACTCACGGTTTCGGCCATCTCCGCATCTTCCAGCTCCGACTGAAGCGAGGTGATATCAGTATACTGCATCTCGTTGCGTTCGAGCGTGATCTGAAACCGGTTCAGACGCGCGCCGTTTTTGCCCTGGGCGCTCAGTATCACGCTGAAAACCTCGTCGATCCTGTCGATCGAGGCGGAAATACCCGGCCGGTCGTTATGAACGAGCGCCTGGCCGAAGCCTACCATGGTTTCGAAAAGTGAACTGCCGCTTTCCGGGTCGGTCGTCATTTCATCCATTCCGATATTGATAGGCATGGAAATCCCGCTCTCTATCTCCCGCACGATCGAGCCCCGGTTGGAAACCTGCCGTCCGTACACGTCCCTGCCCCGCGCGAGATACTCGAATTCCATCGCTGCCTGACTTATGTCGTAGGCGGCGGAACCCGGCGTGACATCGAGCGCGAGCGCCGCATTGAGAATGGTGATGGTGCCGGCCTGGTAATCGATGGTGAAATCGATGTTCTCGTTGTACGCGACACCTGCGACGCTCAGCGAAAAAGTGCCTGGGATGATCGAGGTGACCGCGTCGCCCGGCATGCCGTTGAATATCTGTACCGTAGATCCGACCGGCATTCCGCCCGCATCGAACCAGGCCATCCTGGCGTTATCGTAATCATCGACCGTAGCGGCAGCCGATTTTTCGATGGTAAGCGGCGGTATCCTTGTCTGCTGGCCGTTGAAAACGTAGTCGCCTTTGTATTGCGTGTTGATGAGGGCCACGAGTTGCCTGGTCAGCTGTTCGACCTCCTTGTTGATATAGAACCTCTCGCCGTCGCTCAGGGTATCGGAATCGGCCTGAATCGCCAGTTCACGGATCCTATGGAGCAGCGTATTCGAGCTGATCATCGCGGTGTCGGTTATTGACATGAAACTGATTCCGTCCTCGATGTTCTTTTTGTGCTGAAGCAGCTCACGACCCTTCGTAATCAGCTGCAGATCATTGGCAACGTCGACTGGAGCGTCGGAAGGCCTCAAAAGCCTCTTGCCGGTCGCGAGCTGTTCCTGAAGGTTCGCGAGATCCGCATAACGCTTGTTGATCACCTCGAGCATGTCGCGACTGAGTTCTTTTGCAGTAATACGCATCGCCTTATCCTCCTACATGTTCATCAGCACTTCGAGCATCCGGTCGGTAACGGAAATTATCTGGGCCGCGGCCTGGAATGTCCTTTGATATTTGATTATATTCGCCATCTCCTCGTCGATCGACACACCCGAGATCGAGTCCTGCTGGGATTCGTACTGCTGAACCAGGAACTGGCGCGTCTCCAGATTGGACGACGCTTCATTGCGGCTCAGGCCGAGCACTCCGATCATGGAGCTGTAGTACTGGGCAAACGTCACGGAAGGATCGCCGAGAACATCGGGATTCATCGTAAGTTCGGAACGCAACTGGGCTATCGCCAGCGCATTGGCGTTGTCGCCTGGCCCGTTGAATCCTCCTGTGCGGTATTCGAAATCCATGTAAAGGTCTTCGCCATCGTACCCGGAGTGCAGCATCTGGATGGTGCCATTGACATAGTCTAAATGGTAATCCGTCCCTTCGACGAGAGTGACAGACGAAGTCGACACCACCACGGTACCCCGGACTACATTGCGGGCCGCTGCAGGAGTCGCGGAAGAGGGATCACGGTAAAGCTGGATTGCCGGAACGCCGAAATCGTGCGTTCCCGCGAGGCTCTCGTTCCGCTCAGCTATGTGCGATTCGCCGGCGCTCGCGGCAGCGATATTCCTGACATCTCCGTTCACCGCCGAACTCAGGGCTATGTCTCCTGCGCCTGTGGTCCCTTCGTCGAAAAAAGGAATCCCGGAATACCCGGCGAGTGAAAACCCTTCAAGATGCTTTTCGTTGATCTTGGCGACCAGCGCGAGAGCCAGTTCGTCCAGTTCCCGCTGGTACTTCGGTATCACCTCGTCCCTGCTGTCGATGAGCCCCTTGATCTGCCCGCCTTTGGGATCGTAGACGTTTTTGGAATTGGCGAAGCGGATTCCCACCTCGGTCCGCTGGGAACCGTCGCTGAGGCTGTATACCCGCGCGAACGTCTCCAGCCCCTGATGGAACGCTGGCGATACGACGATGCTTCCCGCGGTCGTCACCGTGATCTGTCCCGTTTCATTTTCGATAACTTCGATATCGATCAGCTCTGAGAGCTCCTTGAGCAATCGGTCGCGTTTGTCGCGGCTGTCGTTCGCGTTCTGGTTGCCGACTTCGACTGAACCGATCTCCAGGTTGAGATTGAATATGTCACTGCAGATCGAATTGACTTTATTCACACGCTGCTCGATCTCCTCGTTCCTGGTCTGACGCAGATCCACCAGTTCGCCCGCTATGTTGTGAAAAACGTCGGCCAGGATCT
>CAZGVZ010000592.1:0-3198 GCA_964529145.1 uncultured Fibrobacteraceae bacterium
AACGGCTGGACAAGGGACTTGAAGATCAGATACCCGAGCGCCAACAGCGTATAAACCATATTTTAAAAAACCAACTTTACGGCCTCGCCATCACGGAATTGACCGCGCTGCTGTCGCGCCGCTCGATCTACTGTTCCAAGACCGCTAACGGCAAGTATTCAGTATGCGAGATATTCGATAATCCCGTCGGTAATATCCTTTTCAGGCGAGTTGAACATACGTGGGAAAATGGTCGTTGCCAATTCTGCGGAGCCAACAAAGAGAGTTACGAGCGCGGTGATGAACTCGAAACCCACGCCTACGAGTTTATACACACCGCGCGACCCAAGGAGATATTCAAGATGAAATTCGATGTTATCATAGGTAATCCCCCTTACCAATTGAGCGACGGCGGTTTCGGCCGCAGCGCCTCCCCGATTTACCACAGGTTCGTCCAGCAGGCCAAGAAACTCAATCCACGCTTTCTGACCATGATTATTCCCTCGCGCTGGTTCGGTGGCGGAAAAGGTTTGGATGAATTTCGTACTGAAATGTTGAACGATAGCCGTATCTGCAAGATTGTGGACTTCGAGGATTCATCTGAAGTGTTTCCGGGTGTTAGTGTAGCAGGCGGAATTTGTTATTTCCTTTGGGATAAGGACTATCAAGGCCCATGCGAGATTGTGAATATGCATGGAGGGATAGAAGCGAGCGCTATAAGAAGACTTGATGAATTCGACGTGTTTATCCGACACAGCCAAGCAGTGCCCATCATCCGGAAAGTGATGAGCAAGGACGAAAGGAGGATGCAGGAGCAGGTTTCCTCGTATAAGCCGTTTGGATTGAGGACATATGTCAAACCACAGAAAACCGGTGATATAGAATTGTATTGGCAAAAAGGTGTCGGACCATATCGTAGGAAGGACATTCCCACTGGTATCGAAATGATCGATAGATGGAAGGTCGTAGCTTCGCGTTCCGGGCATGAACACGCGGGCAATCCCGGGGCCGATGGGTCTCGCCGCGTCCTTGCGCGAACAGATGTATTGCCGCCTGGAATGGTCTGTACCGAGACGTATTTGGTGATAGGCCATTACTCCACCAAAGAAGAAGCTTACAATCTGCTTAAATACATGAAGACACGATTCTTTCGATTTTTGATGTCCCTATTCATGTATTCTCATGGCATCACAAGGGATAGTTTCGCATTCATTCCCATTCTTGATATGACGAAACAATGGACAGATGAGGAACTCTACAAACGCTATGGTTTGACTGCCGAAGAGATCGTATTTATTACTTCAAAGATTCGCCCAATGGATGGGGCAGGTGGGGAGGTCGGCAATGAGCGATGAAAAGGCGCTTGCCGTTTTTGAGAACTTCAAAATCCGCCGGGCTTACGACGATAAGACAGAGACCTGGTATTTTTCGGTGGTGGATATTGTCGCTGCTCTGATCCAGCAGCCGAACTACCAGACCGCCAGAAAGTACTGGAACAAGATGAAAGAACGGCTCAAGAAGGAAGGGAGTCAAACGGTGACAAATTGTCACCAGTTGAAAATGGTGGCTGAGGACGGGAAGATGCGTCTGACCGATGTGGCCGATCCCGAGACCCTGCTGCGCATTATCCAATCCGTTCCCAGCCCCAAGGCCGAACCGATCAAGCTCTGGCTGGCCAAGGTCGGCTACGAGCGGATGCAGGACATGGGCGACCCGGCCCGCTCCCTCGACCGCGCCAGGGAATACTGGCAGCAGCATGGACGCAGCGAAAAATGGATTCAGCAGCGGATGATGGGGCAGGAAACCCGTAACAAGCTCACCGATTACTGGAAGGATCACGAGATCAAAGGCGAGGAGGAATATGCCATCCTGACCAACATCATCCATCAGGAATGGAGCGGGGTTTCGGTTAAAACGCACAAGGACATCAAGGGCCTGAAGACGCAGAACCTACGAGACCACATGAGCGAGGCGGAACTGATCTTCACAGCGTTGGCGGAGCTTTCCACCAGGCAGATCGCCGAGAGTGTCGAGGCGGTTGGCATGAAGGAAAACGCGACATCGGGCAGGAAGGGCGGCCGGATCGCGAAGAAGGCACGGCTGGAGCTGGAACAGAAGACCGGGAAACGCGTGGTGACTGGCGAAAACTTCCTTCCGCCCGCCAAGTTCCGCAAGAAGATCAAAGGACCGGGCGATGAGTAAAAAAGCGCATCAGCGGACTAACGCAAATAAACGCGAATCGAGTGCGACAGATAATGTTGCCAAAAATATTGGCGAGCGTTCGCATACATTAGCGGTTACAGATTTTTTCCCACCGCGCTCGGAGTCCCGGCCCACAATCTACGCCTACGAGGACACAAACCCACAATACTCCGGACTGCTCAAGGTGGGCTATACGACGGTGGATGTGCGGGGCCGAGTTGTGCAGCAATATCCTACAAAGAAACCCGGCCCGCGACCCTATCGGATTGTGCTGGAAGAACCGGCAATGCGCAACGACGGGACGGTCTTCACGGACCATGAAGTTCATCGGATGCTGCGCATCAACGGCATTAAAAATCCGGTAGGTGAATGGTTCCGCTGCACGGGGGACGACGTGAAAGCGGCGATCGTCGCAGTACGTACCGGGCAGTTGAACGAGGAGAACCGCTCTCTCGATTTTATAATGCGCCCGGAACAGCAGGCAGCGGTGGAAAAGACTGCTTATTATTTCAATAGTTTTCGCAAGGAGAATCACAACAAGCCTCCACATTTCCTCTGGAACGCAAAGATGCGTTTCGGAAAAACCTTTGCCGCATATCAACTGGCAAAGAAAATGAAATGGCGCAAAGTGCTGGTGCTTACGTTCAAGCCGGCGGTGCAGAGCGCCTGGGAAGACGACCTGAAACAACACGTCGATTTTGTGGGTTGGCAGTTCATCAAACCCGGCGGCATGACCTATGAAGAGGCTGACAAGAGAAAGCCCCTCGTCTGTTTCGGCTCGTTTCAGGACTACCTGGGAAAGAACAAGAGCACTGGCGGCATCAAGACCAAGAACGAATGGGTCCATGCTACGAACTGGGATTGTGTGATTTTAGACGAATACCACTATGGCTCATGGCGTGAAAATGCAAAGGAACTATTCGAGGCGGAGGATAAAAAGGAAGCCGAGTTCGGCGAGGGTGTGGGTTTGCAGGACTTCGACGAAGAAATCATGCCGATCACCACAGACCATTACCT
>CAZGVZ010000593.1:0-996 GCA_964529145.1 uncultured Fibrobacteraceae bacterium
TAGAGAAAATGCAACGGAAAAACTGTGATCTCATGATCCTCAATGCGGTCGACCGGGCTCTGGGCACCGATACCACCGAGATCGTCATTCTTTCTCCCCGGGGCGAGTGCTGGCGGAGCGGCCCTGTGAGCAAGGACGCCGCCGCAACTGCCATTCTCACCCGGATCGCAGGGCTGTTCCCGGACGGCGGCCATGGATAAAAACGTCCTGATCGCAACCTGGTTCAGGCAGCAGAAGGAACTGGCGATGCCGGACCTGATTCTCGATCCCACGATCGCGGATTTCCTCACACCCCGGCAGGATAGACCAGGGAGCGGATCGGCTGGCGCTCTCGGGCGAACCGGACGCGCGGTACTCCGCGGAGGGAAAAGTCCGGCCGGTTCCGGACTCAAAAACCGGCTTTCTTCACTGCGTCCAATCGACTCACAGTCCGGTTCCACGCTTCGGGATGCTCCGGTTTCGCACTCCCTTGTGGCCGGAGCTGAAAAAAACCTGTCCGAAAAAAGGGAATCTCTCAAGGAAATGTACCTTGCCGGATGCAGCAACTGCCGCTTGTCCGGAAGTCGCAGGAAATTCGTCTTCGGTTCCGGAGCCGCCGAAGCTCGTGTCATGATCATCGGTGAAGCGCCGGGGGAAGAAGAGGATGAACAGGGACTGCCGTTCGTGGGAGCCGCGGGGAAGCTATTGACGAGCATGCTCGCTGCGATCGACCTGGACCGCACCCGCGACGTTTTCATCACCAACGTACTGAAGTGCCGTCCGCCGGAAGACCGTGATCCGGAAGCTTCGGAGATCGCTTCCTGTATGCCGGTCCTGAGTCGGCAGATCGAAATCATCAGGCCGAATGCGGTATTGCTGCTCGGAAGAGTAGCCGCGCACTCGCTGCTCGGGCGCACCGAGGCGGTTTCGGTTTTGCGGACCCTTGAACTCGACATCCGGGGGGTACCTGCCGTGGTAACGTATCATCCGGCCGCACTGCTCCGCGATCAGGATCTC
>CAZGVZ010000593.1:1006-2488 GCA_964529145.1 uncultured Fibrobacteraceae bacterium
TGGGAAGACCTGCGGCGGTTCCGGAAAATCCTTTCAACGCAGGGTGTGTATGGCACTTTACATGAAAAATGAACAACCGGTGAAAACCGCTTCGGAGCGTATACCGCCTCAGGCCGTGGATGTGGAGAGGACCGTTCTCGGATCCATGCTGATCGACGGACAGGCTGCCGCAACGGCGCTCGAGATGCTTGATGAAAGCTGTTTTTACCTCTCCGCCAACAGGCATGTCTTCTGTTGCATGAGGGATATGTTCGAAAAGAACATTCCCATCGACATCGTCACTCTCGCGGATACACTGCGGAAAAAAAACCTGCTCGAAGCTATCGGCGAGGAGACCTATCTCGGTGAACTGGCGGAGAGCATCGCTACATCCGCCAATATCGAGTATTATTCCGGAATTCTCATCGAGAAGGCTACATTGCGGCGGCTCATTTCGGTAGCCGGTGAGATCACCACCGACTGTTTTACTTCGGATGGAGTGGCGCAGGAGATCCTCGATCAGGCCGAAGCCAAGATATTCGGCATCTCCGAAGCGCGCATAAAAAACAAGTTCGAGTCGGTCGGGCAGCTTCTGCCGAAAACCTTCGAGGATATAGAAGGGTACGCCAAAGGCAGCTTCAAGGGAATACTCACCGGGTTCACCGAACTTGACGAAATGACCACCGGCCTGCAGCAGGGGGATCTGGTGATCGTGGCAGGACGCCCTTCGATGGGAAAAACGGCCTTCTGCCTTTCGCTGGGTCTTCATGCAGCGGTCAAGGGAAAACATCCCACGGCCATCTTTTCCCTCGAGATGTCCAAAGCGCAGCTGGTCCAGAGAATGCTCTGCTCGGAGGCACGCGTCAACATGCACCAGTTGCGCAGCGGAACGCTGCCGAAACGGGATCTCCCGAAGCTGAGCTTCGCCGCCGGACCCCTTTCCGAGGCACCGATTTTCATAGACGATACTCCCTCCATCACGGTGCTGGAACTTCGGGCCAAGGCACGCCGCCTCAAGGCGCAGCAGGGGTTGCAGCTGATCGTCATCGATTATCTCCAGCTCATGGGATCTTCCGGGAAAATCGAGAACCGTCAACAGGAAATTTCCCAGATTTCCCGATCACTCAAGGGCGTCGCGAAAGAGCTGGACGTGCCGGTGATCGCTCTTTCACAGCTCTCGCGGGCGGTGGAAGGGCGCACCGGGAATCATCGACCGCAGCTTTCCGATCTCCGGGAATCAGGGGCGATCGAGCAGGACGCCGACGTGGTTCTGTTCGTGTACCGCGACGAAGTGTATAATAAGGATGACGAAGAGGCGCGCGGCAAGGCCGAGATAATTATAGGTAAACAGCGTAACGGTCCTGTCGGCATCGCGAATCTCGCCTTCATAAAAGAGTTCGCGCGTTTCGAAAACCGGTCGGAGCGAACAGAGGAATTCTCCGGTTTTTGACCGGCGCTGAGCGGAAAAGCGGCTGAGACCCATGCTGAAAATAGAGCACCTCA
>CAZGVZ010000593.1:2498-3190 GCA_964529145.1 uncultured Fibrobacteraceae bacterium
AAAAAGGGGGAGATCGCCTGCATTATCGGTCAGTCGGGGAGTGGTAAAACCGTGCTCTTCCGTCATATAATCGGGCTCGTTTTTCCCGACGGGGGAAGGATCCTTCTTGACGACAAGGTCATCTCTCATCCGCGGGTGAAACCCTCCGATTTCAATGCGTCGCGACATCGTTTCGGTATTTTGTTCCAGGGTGCCGCTCTCTTCGATTCGATGAACGTTGGAGAGAACCTCGCGTTTCCGCTCAGGGAACGGACGAGCTTAGGGGAAACAGAAATACAGAAGCTGATTGTGGAATCGCTCGAAATGGTGGGACTAAAGGAGGAGTTCAAGGAAAAAATGCCTTCCGAACTGTCGGGAGGGATGCGAAGCAGGGTCGGGCTGGCGAGGGCCCTGGTCATGAAACCGGAGATCATGCTCTATGACGAACCGACCTCCGCGCTCGATCCGATCATGACGGACAAGATCAACGACCTCATCCTCACTCTTCGAGACAGGCTCGGCATGACGTCGATCGTGGTCACCCACGATATCGCATCGGCCTACAAGATCGCAGATAAGATCGCGATGATCCATGAGGGAAAGATCATTTTCGACGGTCCTCCCTCGGAGATCAGGAAATCCCGCAATCCATATATCCAGCAGTTCATACGGGGCCAGCGGAAACTGCACTACGCGGTCGAAGACGAAAAGAC
>CAZGVZ010000594.1:0-3185 GCA_964529145.1 uncultured Fibrobacteraceae bacterium
TATCTCCTATGTTTTTTAACACCTTAAATCCTTTGGGAATTCCGGATAGACCCATTTTTTAATACTAATCATTTCTCATCCCTTGGTAAGGCACATACCCCAGAGCTCGAAATTTCTTCCAGTGGTGGACCCTTTTTTTTGAATCACCTTTACCAGCCATATCCTGAAATCCCTTACTGATATCAGAAACAACGAACCCTTCATCTATTGCGAAATGCACAGTTCCATTAATATTCAATACCAGCTCTTTACCGTATTTACTAATACACTTACCTTTAATACCATATTCGATCCGGGCACAACGGTACCCCAATAGCGTGTCAATTGCGGCAATTTTTTGACACAACTGTGCATGAGTCGTATATAAATCATCTTTGGATGCAATAATTTTTCCGTATGCTGATGTATCCTTAATGCCGAATTCAAATGGTGTTTTGATAATCATTTTAGTTACTTCACCGATTTTAAATGTGTTTCTTTTATTGAAGAACGGAAAGAGTATTGTGTAATCATTGTAAATATTGACAATATTGATTCCTGGCATTTCTTCTCGTTGATGATTATGCTCCCAAAACTCTATAACGCCGTAAGGAGAATGTGTATACCACGTATCATCGCCTGTATATTTTGGAAACGAAGGGTTAACTGGTTCTCGATCAGTATTGTACATGTAGATCCCTATCTGACCGCTATGCTTATCATAACTTAACATTTTTGCTATTTTGACAAATCCTGGACTTTTCGATCTTCCAGGGATTGATGAAGTTTTTAAATCATAGTAGGAATAATAAATAATCCTATTGAATGGTTTAAAGGAAAGATCCATTTGTTCTGTTGCCGACGTTTGACACTGAACAAATAGTATAATTATTACATAAAAATACTTTTTCATGGCTGTTCCCAATTTGCTATTTTTATTTGTAATCTATTTTTGACATCTTGCGGCGCCTTATCCCAAATTGCGATATTATGTAGATAAATCGGAGTTGTAGCAAAACGTGATACCCCATCACCACCTTTTTTTCGTTTACCGCCCCGATTAGGCGGGCCAAATGGTCCATCCTGCATACCACCTTCATCCGGAGCAGTTAATTTCTGTCCCCAACGTCCCAACCATTCGCTAAAAAAACCATTACCGTAATTCATCGGCAGCCAGCTAATAGATTCGGCACCACATTCAATCGATCCTGTCTCTTCAGTAAGGGACATTTTTCCTATTCGAGCATACTGTGGAAAATCACCTAATTTTCCATTAATAACGCCAACAACATACTCTCCTTCAAAAAAGTAAATTGCATGGGTGCCTCTTGCGATATAAATATCCGGCCTATTGTTTGTATGTCTTACAAACATTTGTAACCAGTATGGTATTGGCATATACCCCTCTTCATACCGGTTCCACTCAACAGTCTGCCCATAGTAATGCTGTGACGCAAACATTCCCAGCGGCGCAACCCAGTTTTTTTTATATCCAATGCTATTATAGCGGTTGTCATATTTAACAATGGTTAGCTGACAAAATTCAATATCCCCTTCATGGTAAGTGCTATCAATTTTGTATCCAGGTGCAACCGTTGCACTCCAACTTGAAAAGAACCAGTACTGTAAAAAAATATGCTCTTTTGAATCTACTGTATTATCCGAGTATAATATTGTTGGCACATCATTGAGGATTTTCCTGTCGACCAATACATCCTCGGGTTCATTACCCGGTACCCATCCTTCTGCCTGCAGGCTAAGATAGTGATTAACTGCGGAATTACCTGACTGAAGAAGGGTTTCCGTAGTTGGTTCAGCACTTATTGGCACGCCATAATGCATAGACCCGCTACTCTGTCTTTCAAAAAGTGCGCTTGCCTCTAGAATTGTTTCTGGGTCAATGGGACTGTCTATATTATTGCTGCCTACATTATGTTCAGCGTGCAGAAAAACCCTCGGCCGGTGCTTCCATATCAGATCGTGCACCGCAAGTCCCGTCTGCGGGCACTGCCATCCAGGCATGGAAGGATCCGCATCCTCGATTTCCGTCTTCAGCGGTTCGTCATGACCCTTGATTTTCACCTCAAGCTGTATTCGGTAAAATTCCCTCTCCTTTATCACTTCTCCAACTCCGGCACTCCACATCACAGGGCCTATATTCGCTCCAGTAATATACTGCCCTCCTGACTTTGCGACATTAATCGTCAGGCACGGAGCAGGGGACACTTCCTCGAAAATGTGTATCTTAACATCCTCTACCGGAAGATTCTCAGGCATTATGTTGTAATAAACTTTTAGGTTTATATGATCATTGTCCTTTCGTAAAAAATAGTTATCGGAATCATATTTATCCGCACCTGCCAGGGACAACGAATAATCAGGCACTTCATCGACTAACCCGATATCGTTAATCGAAAGCAATGTTTTTGCATACGTTGATAATTCATTGCCGTTTCTCTCTATGAAGCTGAATAGTACCCAACCTCTCTTCCCATATTCAGGCACGATCTGTATATATTTATTGGATAATACGACTGATTTATATTCACTCCACGGTATCTGGTGATATCCTTTACTGATTTTATCGGGCCACAGGGTTTCAGACGCCTGGTTCAGGATCTTTAGTCCCGGGGACCAGTACATTACCACATTACCCTTTACCCCTTTTTCATCCGGCAGCACCTTCTGACTATCAATATGTATTCTGGCTGGACTCGTTTCCGAACCTATACCTGAAACTATACCGTTGCAGGAATTTTTGAATCCCAAACTTGAAGCCCTGAAGTAGAGGTTAAACAAACGTACAACATCGTTCTTGTATAACTCCACCATAACCGCGCTATAAACACCCTGACTGGTATCGTGCACGATAAACCGGTGCCTGTCCCATTGATTTTCAACCTGAATCCTGTTTCTAATCGTGTCATGACCTTGAACGATCAGTCTGACCGTATTCGTATTCCCAAGGTATGTCGTATCGTACTCCACGATTCTTTTCTCCCCATGCATCAAAAGGGAGGGGTCATTGACATTCCTTAATGTATCGTAGCCGAATTTATCATTCACAGTGATGGTTGAAACCCTGAACGTGCTCTTTTCAATTTCATCCACCACCGTTCCCTCCGGGTCCCCCCTGCCGCTGCCTTCCTGTTCGAGGGCGAACGGGACTTTTACGGGCTTTGATCCGGGAAGAGCCCGGAGCGGAA
>CAZGVZ010000595.1:0-3185 GCA_964529145.1 uncultured Fibrobacteraceae bacterium
CCACCGTACGTGACGAGGTTTCTTACAAGGTAAATGAAAGGTTGGAACTCAACGCAGGAGTCGACCTCCAGTGGTTCAGGCTTACACAGAAGGCGCTCTTTCCGGCAATGGACAACACTGTATTCAAGTTGCCGGAGAACACCGCTCATTTCGGACTCACAGGAGTCTGGCTCGATGCGGAGTACCGTCCTCTGCCCCGTCTGGCCGTCATTCCCGGGATCAGGTTCGACTATTACCATGAACTGCAGTACAACGGCTCGGTCATCCCGGAACTGTGGAATTACCGGGGTGACCGTTACCGGATCGGAATTTCGGGCGAGCCGTCGTTCCGCCTCTCATCCCGTTTTGAGGTGAGTAAAACCCACACGATCAAGGCAGTCCTGGGGACGTACAATCAAACTCCTCAACCTCAGGGTTTCTCCACCAACGAGTGGATCGGCAACCCGCGTCTTCCCGCGACGCGGGCGCGTCACGTTGTGGCCGGCTATGAGTGGAAGCTTACCGATCTTCTCTTCCTGGATCTCCAGGCATATCATAACCAGCAGTGGGGTATCCCGGATTTCGCCTCGAACAACGACCGGATAGATGATTCCAACGGCCCCCGCCTTCTACCGGATGGCAAAGGGCGGATGTACGGGCTCGAGCTGCTTCTGCGCCACGACAAAGGCGAGCGTTTTTTCGGATGGGTGGCGTACACTCTTTCCCTAAGCGAACGGTACGACCGGGATGAGAGGCGGTACGCGCTCTATAACCGCGACCAGACCCATAATCTTCAGCTTGTGGGCAGTTGCAGGTTACCGCGGGAGTGGGAGATCGGAACCCGTATCCGTTACGTTTCCGGAAATCCCTTCACACCGGTGACCGGATCGGTATTCGATGCGACCAACCGTTTCTACTATCCGATTAATGGAAAAGAGAATTCGGAGCGCAACGACCCGTTTTTCCAACTCGACCTCCGTGTCGACAGGAGATTCGTGTTCGACCGCTGGATGCTGGCCATTTATCTTGACCTGCAGAATCTTCTGGTATTTCTGTACGCGAGCCCTGAATTTACCGTGTACAACTACGATTATACGGAAATCAGCACGATTTCATTTCCGTTCATTCCCTCATTCGGTTTCAGGGCGGAGTTCTAGGAGCTGGCATGAGACGATCATCATTCCTTGCGGCGGCAACCGTCATCCTCGCTTCGGGATGCGGGGCCGATTTCTCGACGAGGTACGACCGGATCGAAAGCGACAGGGTGCGGAATCTGGCTTTTGTATATGACAATCACGGGGCGGCCGAAGGCGCCCCCGGCGATACTGTGTGGTGTACCGTGTACTGGGCGGGCGAGCAGGTGAAGTCGGTCGATTTGTCGGTGGCAACGGCTCCGATCACGGATCGGCTGGGAGTCGGGGACACAATCGGGGATACCATACCACTGGACCGGTATCTCGTTCCGGGGTCGCTCGTGGAACATTTCGGCGGCGAAACCGATTCTCTGCGGTTCGCGTTCAAGGTGCCCTCGGACATCATCAGCGCGAAATTCACGGACGACGCGACGATCGGCTCGCTTTTGGCCGTGGAGATCGCGGACAGCGTGCCGGTATGGCTTCGGGAGGTCAGGCCGGCGCGGATTCTCGGCCTGATCGAGCGGTTTTCCGATCCCGGAGCCCCGGCCATGGGTCTCGATGCGTTCATGGATTCACTGTCCGGGGGAGTCGAAGGAGTCGGGACCGCGGTATTGAGTTCATTGCCGTTGCTGCTGCAGACTCTCACCGTTAACATGAAACTGTTTGCAACTGTGAATTCTCATTACAGGATGGAATCGACTTTTACCGTCCGTTACAATTCACGGCTGAGAAAAATCGATGCTTCGATCCCCGTCAACCGCAATCCAAGGGTGGGACGGGTGAACTGTTACAGGGTAAAAGGCGACATGGTGGTTTTCGACCCGGAAGAGAACCGCGACGCGATCGATACCGTGTTCCGCATTTTCCCACGCACGGATACCGTTTTAATTGACAAAGGATTCAGATATTTCTTGGTGGCTGACAGCTTGATCGGCTCGCCGGATTACGGCGTGAGCCTGACGGATCCTATGAACCGGTATCCAGAAAACTACTCGTACGAATGGTTTTTCAGGAACGGCCCCGGGGCAGTGATGCATATCGATTCACTTCTGACGCTCAACAACGGATTCGGGAACGAATCCGTCGAGCTGGTTCCTTCGGTTGACACACGCCTTACCGGTTTTGGCCTCTGGCTGGTCACCTTTGACGGCTTTCTTGGAGAAAAGCTGCGTCCTGTGGGTTTCGAGGTGAAGTGCATGAGTGGAACGTTCGCCTATACCGATGCATACCTGAACGGCCGTCGCAAGTGACAAACGCGACTAACGCGGCCGGTATCATTTCTTCCTTATGAAATCGGGCCCGCCCCAGATCCCCATATCGTTTTCCGTGCCATCGCGGTCGCGGTATGCTCCCGAGGGGTTTCCGGCATCGACGCATGGTGAGTAGTCAGAAAGCCGGAGGCGAAGGATCGGCTCCAACGGAACCGGCTTCGACTCCCGCATAGGCCGAGCAGACGTACCTTCTTCTCCATACAACACGGACGCGATCACCGTATCACGAATCCGCTCCCTGGCGGTCGGCAGGGTGATATCGCGCTCCCGGGCGAGGGAATCCGCCACGGATCCCGCGAAAACGGGATCGGTCGCGAGATTGTGATGGACGTCGACCGAATCGCCTTTCTTGTTGATCCTCACGGCTCGCCCGAATTCGGGATCACAGGAGAGAAAATTACCGTCACCGTTTCCGTAAATACAGGAATAGGCGCATTTTACCGCGGACACGCCGTCGCACCAGATACCGTTGTTTCTGTTGAAAGCGATGATGCTGTTCATGATCACCGGATTCGACGAGCTGATGCGAATTCCGGCTGAGGTATTGCGGTGTAGTACACAGTTGTACAGTACGGCCGACCCCCCTTCACGGCATTCTATTCCTATGTGGTTGAATTCAAGGCAGCAGTTCCTGATCACCGGATCACACCCCTGGATGGTGATGCCGCGGTAGGCGCCGGCGATATCCACAAAGGCGATCTCGGTGAATCGGCCGACGCGGGCGAAGACAACGGTCACCACCTGCTCGGTCACGGATGGTCGGAGCGCCTCTGGCATCTCCAACAGGGCCTTTGCTACC
>CAZGVZ010000596.1:0-3183 GCA_964529145.1 uncultured Fibrobacteraceae bacterium
CGGCGTATGCATCACCCGCAGCATCGCCGAACCCACGCTGGAAGGCATTTACGTCAATATTCAGCGCGGAGACCTCACGGTGACCAATCCCCTTCCCGGAGAACTTCCTGAAACAGTCACTCTGGCCATGACCGGAAAAGGAATCGCCATCGTACGACAAAGGTACGCCTCTCTTTCACCCGACAGTTCACTCCTTTCTGAAAGCGAATTTTCCGGACTCTACTCCACGGCCATCCTCGTTCACGACCATTTTTCGCAGCTGTATAGCATCAATCCATGGGACGCCGCGTTCGAGCTCGAATTCAAGGTGGACGGACCCGACCGTCTCCTGGTCATCAAACAGGCACGTCCTTACAGCGTCAGGAACCCATAGCGGCGGGGAAGGTCCGCACTCGGTCCGCCGGGGCCGGTGTTCCTTTAGGCCGTGGTTCTCTTGTGAAAATACGAAAAGGGATTCCACGATTATTCTTACGGGCATGCAATACCTATGATCCCGATGAGTACTGGGAAAAGCTTGAGCCCGATACGGAGCACCGCAAAAAGTGCCGGATGAGCTGGGCTGCGCTGATAAGTTGCGTGTTTGAGGTTGACCCGCTAAAATGTCCAAAGTGTGGCGGGACGATGAAGATCATCGGTATTATTGGAAAAAGGCAGTCCGATGTTATGGAAAAAATCCCTCGGCTTGCGAATTATGGAGGAGACGACCCCGAGAGCTCCACCCTGAAAAATTTCCGGTTCCTGATCTGCCAGCCGGACTGTCGATTATGACTTATTTACTACTCTGGCAAACTGAACGCAATCTCCGACCCATGTTTTGAGTATGCCCTCCCGGCGTCAGCTGTTTTCAATTCTTGCATTTCATACCTATGGACCCCACCGGCTTCAGGACTGCATCCGCAAATTTCTTTTCTTAAAGGAAAGTGGATGTACGATGTCCCCCTTATTGCGAACCACTGTTCGCTTTCCGCTATAACCTATAAGTTATCTTTCATAAAAACATAGGTTCTATTGTAAAGTTTTTCCGCCGGATGATTAAGTATCAACCTCAACCCGGGTGACTCCGTCGACCTGCCCGATGCATGGACGCCGAGGCGGACCCGGCGGTTTCCAATACCCTGGAAAGGAGGACATATGATATAGCAGCATCCATCCCATTACCATCTCACACATTCACATCACCTCAACAGAAAAGAGATTCAGATGAACTCACGTCTTTTCTCGCTCATATTGCCGGCTGCTGTTATTTTGTCAAGCGCCACCGTCCGTGGCGATTCCCCCCGGCCCTGAGGTCGAAGATGAAGCTTTCGCTTCCCGCTCAATTCAACTGGCAGGATTCCAACTGTGTGACAATCGCCAAAGACCAGGGCACATGCGGTTCCTGCTGGGCATTCTCATCGGTAGGGGCGTACGAGTCGAAGCTGCTGATCAACGGCCTGTCGGTCGCCGACCTTTCGGAACAGCAGCAGGTATCGTGCAACACCTCTATGAGCGGATGCTGCGGCGGAAATCTCGGCGCTCCACAGTACTGGGAAGCGGTGCTCCCGATGAACGAAGCGTGTACGGGGTACCCCTCCTTGACCGAGGTCTGCGGGACCACCTCTCCCTGTTCGGCACTCCCGTCGTGTCCGCCTGTTCTTTACAATATAAAAACATACCATACCGTCAATTGCGATTACCTCGACGATGTCAAAAGCGACCTCATGGCCTTCGGTCCGGCTTATTTCCGGTTCGATGCATACAATGATTTCATGACTTTCTGGAACAGCGCAAACCCGGGTGACGTCTACGTAAAAGATACGTCTACGGATTTCGAAGGAGGCCATGCGATTCTCCTTATCGGCTTCGACGACAGTAAAGGCGCTTATCTCTTCAAGAACAGCTGGGGTGCCACCGATGGGCCCAACGGTGACGGTACTTTCTGGATGGCGTATACCGGCCATGAAATCCCGCTGAATTTCGCCATGTCCAATTTCGAACTCGATATCGATTCCGCTGAAACCTCCGCATGCCTTCTTGCGAAGGAAACCATCATATTCAGGGACCGCGCCCGTGCGACATGCCTCGAGACCAAAGCCGGCACCTTCCTGGAACTGGGTGCGGACGGCAGACTCAACGGTAATTGCACCGTCGACGGACCGTCTACACTTCGGAACCGGGCCTATGTCGACGGCAACATAACGCTCGCCGCAGGCCTGACCATGCAGCACGGAGCGGGGTATTCCGGAACCTGCACCGAGTACACACCGGTCGATCCGGTTTCGATTACCCCGAAGAGTGTCTCCGTAGGAACCACCGATATCACCGTAATGAACAACCAGTCGCGTACCCTCAATCCCGGCAGCTACCGCAATCTGACCGTTTATGACCGGGGCAAACTCACCTTGAACAGCGGTGTCTATAATTTCCAATCGATACAGATGTTTACCAACGTGGTACTCACATGTGTCGGGGATGTCGAAGTGAACGTCCAGGGAAACATCAACTTTTCAAATGACGGCCGAATGGTGATCAATCCCTCAGCTGAAGTCTCTTTTTACAGCAACGGAACCGACGTCATGTTCGGCGTTCAAACGCAATTCAAGGGCGAACTGACCGCGCCTAACGCCAAAGTGCTCGCGTGTGACCGCTCGACAATCAATGGATGCGTGCAGGCCAAGCGCATCGAACTCGGATGTGACGTGATCTGTACTGAATAAGACAGACTGTCATATACAGGACAATAATGAGTGTTAAAAGGCTTCTCTCGTCGAGAGAGAGGCCTTTTTCGTTAGTGAGGAACATTGGTCAGTATTCTGAATTCTTGATTCCATATTCCCCGGGAATCAATAGGCAATATCAGTGGACAGGAGTCTCCGAAAAGCGCTGAAGGCCCGAAGAATTCCGGCCAGGACTACTAGGCAGTTCGCTTTCAGCCTGCCAAAGGTTAGTCAGGTTTATCGAGAGTGAAAGGACGGGAGATGGATATGGAAGATGAAGACAGAAGGAGAAATCAGAATTCGATCATCAGCTTCTGTCGATTATCGCCCGCCTTCTCTCACCCGCCCCACTTTCTACCACATTTACCACACTGCCAAACCGTGCACCCCAGAAAGCGGATGCGATCGAGCAGATTGAGTTTCGGGGCCTTTTCGAATTTCCGAGAACCGCACCAGGGACATTTATTGATTGCGGCGAGGGCTCTTT
>CAZGVZ010000597.1:0-3179 GCA_964529145.1 uncultured Fibrobacteraceae bacterium
ATAAGCGATCCGCTGGAGACCGGCATCAGGGCGATCGACGGCCTGGTCACTGTCGGAAAGGGTCAGCGGATGGGAATTTTCGCGGGAAGCGGCGTCGGTAAAAGCGTGCTGCTCGGCATGATGGCGCGTCACTGCACCGCGGATGTCAACGTGATCGCGTTGATCGGGGAGAGGGGGCGCGAGGTGCGTGAGTTTCTCGAACGCGACCAGCCTGCGCTCATCAGGATAAAGGGAGCCCTCCTCGCGGCCGCCATCGCGGAATATTTCCGTGACGAGGGCAGGGACGTGCTCCTGCTCGTGGATTCTATCACACGGCTCGCCACCGCGCAACGGGAGATCGGACTCACCATCGGAGAACCTCCGGCAACAAGGGGGTACACCCCTTCGGTGTTTTCACTGATGCCACAGTTTCTTGAACGGGCGGGAACATCCGAAACCGGATCGATCACCGGTTTTTTCACGGTGCTGGTCGAGGGTGACGACATGGACGAGCCGATCGCCGACGCGGCCCGCAGCATTCTCGACGGCCACCTCGTTCTTTCGAGACGGCTGGCGCACCGCAACCATTTTCCTGCGATCGAAGTTCTTGAAAGCGTCTCCCGCTGCATGCCCGATATAGTCACCCGCGAGCATATGCGCCATGTCGCCGTAATAAAGGATCTTATGGCAACATATCGCGAGCATGAGGATTTGATTCAGATCGGGGCATATGCCGGCGGAAATCCCCGCGTCGACAGGGCGCTTCGCATCGACGAGCCGCTGAGGCAGTTTTTGCGCCAGGGCCGTGACGAGGCGGTCGCCTTCGAAGAGAGCGCGCAAAAGTTGGCGCAGCTGGTGAAGAGCGCGGGCGCGGACGCATGAAACGGTTCAGGTTCAGACTCGAAGCCCTGCTCAGGATCAGAAGGGAAAATGAAGAGCGCGTAAAGCTCAGACTCGCCGGGAAGAACCGGGAGATCATCGCGGCAGTCGATGATATGAACGGCTTTTACCGGGAACTCAAGGATTTGCAGGCGTCCGAGAAGGCTGCCAGAGGTCCGGGAGCCAGCGCGCTGCTCCTGAGGTACGGAGCGGCATACCGTTACCGGCTCAAAGACGATATACTGAAAACGGGGCGTCACCTCGAGGAACTCAATGCCGAAGCCGCTGGTATCAAAAGGGAGATGCTCGAGGCCACCAGAAAACGTCGCGCCCTCGAGGCGGTCAGGGATCGGCAGTTCGCCGAATGGAAAAAAGCGTATCGTCGCAGGGAACAGAGCGTCATCGATGATGTGGCACAGCGGAAATACATCGATTCGCTGCTGTAGGGAGCTTTTGCGGAAGGGGGCTCTCTGCATCGCGGCCGCCGCGGCTTTCGCGACGGTTCTCCCGGGCACGTATCGCAGGACCTCTTTCCATCTTAAAGAGAACGGCGTATCGTATGACAATCTCGATTCCCTTGGTGCGCAGTGCGTAGGCCTCGCGGTCGAGCGGGAGGCGATAATCAGGCTTTTCTGTGACACCCTTAAAGGTGGTAGTGCAAGAAGACTCTTTCCAGTTGTCATGCAGAACCGGACCGACTCGTTCACCGTGTTCCATTCGGAACCGGCTATCACGCAACGGGTATTACGGCAGGATTTCAGTCTGCAGCCTGACGGAAGAGTTTTCGCGGATCAACCGGGGAGTATGCTCGATCTCGAGACCTCGGAAAAATCTCATTTTCATGTGGACCGGGGAGCGGGCGGATACCTGTTTTCCTTTATCCGCGACTCATCCAACAACAAAGTATCGGTGCTGGCCGGGAACTGTACGGCGGCTGCGGTGATCGACACCGCCGGAAGCAGGAAGTGGCTTTACTCCTCGCAGTGCGCAATGGAGGGCGACACATTCCTGGTCATCGGTTCCAATAACGGGAACACGCTGCAAATCTGGAAAGTGTTTTCCCGCGGCCCGGTCATAGAGATTGCGGACAGGGTGGTCGCGATCAGGGACGAAGAGAGAGATCTCATTTCCTGCGCCGTTGCCTGGGACGGCCACGATATGGTCTGCGCGGTGTGGGTCCGGAGGACCCCCACAGGAGACAACAGGCTTTTTTTCCAGTTGTTTACACGCGATCTCGACCCTATACCCTGGGGCAGTGAAGAAGCCCGGATAGGCCGCCATTTTTATCAAAACGACAAGATCCCGGTGGTTTCGTACGCCCGGGAAAAATTCGTGCTTTCCTCGTGGGGCGAATCGAAGGTGGTGCTGCATGATATCAGTGCCTCGAACGGATCGCTCCGGGTCGATTCAATCACCGCTGCCACTGCCCCGGTCGTTCGGCTGAGCGGCTCCGCATCCTGCAACGGGCGCCTGCTTGTCGTATGCGTGGGCGATCTGGACCGTGACGGTTCCAGGGGGGCTGAAGGGCTTTTCTATAAAATCGAGGAGAACGAAATCGACCTGTCGCCAGATACGATCAGATTTTCCGGGGACGGCAGGGATATCAACGTGACCGCAGATTCCAGCGCATCGGTGAGCGCTGCATTGGACAGCTCGGGAACGATGATGATGACATGGGGATACGGTGGGAAAATCCATGCGGGAATCGTCGGAAAACGAGGGATCCGTTACCGGACCGGTTTCTACGTTTCTCCTGTCGAATCGCTCACCCATATCCCGGATTCGATCCGGTTCGGTCCTGCCCGGACGGAGCTGAGCAGCACGGAGTCGTGGTACACGGAAAACCACCTCAGGTACGGCGTCACGCGGTCGGCATGCACGTCCTCATCCTGGATCTCCCTCGATGAAGAAGCCGTTCTGCGCGATCATGGGACCAGAGGGTGCTATTTCCAGTTCAGGACCACCCTCGGCAGAAAGCCGGGTTCGGCCGATTCCCTCTCTACACCGGTACTATCGGAAGTCACTGTTCCATGGAATACCCAGCCCGTCCTTACCGGGATCGATTCGGTGAAGATGGCCGGAACGGCGCTCCCATCGGTCGGGTTCGGAGATACGTTGGAACTGGTCGCGCGTGCCGACACACTGCGGTTCGCTCTCAGCGGACGCGACCTGGACAGCGGCGAAACGGTAACGTTCGCGGTCTCGGCAATCACGGGCAGATCGGCTCTGACCCGTACTGGAGGTCCCGCGTACCGGGCCGCATTTGTCTGTCCCCCGCCGCAGGTGTCCGGAGCGGTCGTCCCCTGCACGCTTTCATTGCG
>CAZGVZ010000598.1:0-3164 GCA_964529145.1 uncultured Fibrobacteraceae bacterium
TCTTTGCCGAGCCGCGTTTCAAGGCAGTGGTCTTTTGGATCTTACCGGACCAGCCTTTAGGCCTTTGAAATCGCCTCTGGGGCACCACTGTGCTTTCAGCGTTGATAATGAGCCCGAGCGCGAAAAGGGTGCAGGCCAGGCGCATGAGGAAGGTCATAATACTGATATGAACGCCTACCGCAACGAAGCCTGCGGCTTTTGCAGCCGGGCGGAATAAAAACGAGAGGTGCCTATAAAAGAGATCGTGACGATGTGCAGATCGACCGATGTTCAGGCCGTCAGATGCAGTCGCGGAAAGGGGGTCATCGGACATAACCTTTTATCTGCATATCCCGGGGATACCCTCACTGACGTTTCGGCTGGAATGATATTACGTATGTACGATAAGCTCCCTCGGTCCAGGCCATTTTTTCTGGGAATTCAGTTCCATCCATGATTCATATTTCAGAATCACAGAGGGAAAGAGAGCGGCAGGGCATGAGAATCCGGGGGAACCGACGTGCTGAAAACATTGATTTTTCTGATTACCATTCCTTGTATCGTGCTTTCCCGTTCGGCCGGGGACGATTTCGTGTTCACCGGAGGGACGGTTGCATGGCACAACAGGTATGGTTACACCGATTTCGGTGAGGACAGGATCGAATATACCCAAAACCCGCTTTTACGTACCCAGGGACTCTTGCTCGGAAAAAATTTTCCCCTCCCGTTCGACTGTCGCGTCATGATGCCGTTCTGGTTCGAGTACGGAGTCGTGAAGGATGGGTTTTTCGAGAACGTACCCTTGACAAATGGGACCACCCCCAATCTCCTGCTCAAATCTAAGATGTACCATGTCGCACTGCAGCCTCTCGTACAGATGCCGCTTCATGCCGAGTCGAAGGCCCGCCCGGTTGCTTCAGCGGGATTCGGGATACACTACACCGCTTTCATCGAGGAGTTCCGTCCGGATGACGGCCAAAATATCATAGTTCCCGACAGCTATCTTGAGGAGAGCAAGACGCTGTCGTTCAGCATCGCCGGCGGGGGCGGAATGGAAGTACTGTTCGATTCCCGGTTCATACTCTCTTTCAACTATATGTTCCGCTACTGGAAACCGGTTCGACGGCGCACTTCACGCGACCTTTTCCCTCTCGAATCGATACCGTACGCCGAGAGATTCCTTACCCACTCGGTTTTCATCGCTATCCTCATCCCCCCGGTCCGGTAGAGGGAACACCGCGTGGATAAGCTTGAAAGGCGGTCTGGAAACGGGATATCCGTTATTGTTTGACTCCCAGTGTCATCCCGATCAGCTGAGCGCAGAGCACCGTCGCGGCAAGCTCGGTTCGCAGGCGTGATGCCGCTATCCTCACCTTGAACAGTGACAGTCTTTCAAACAGATCCATCTCCCCGGGACTGAACCCTCCGGGTGGGCCGACGAAACAGTTGAACCGCATTGAGGAGAGAGCGGCAGGGGAGATCGATCCCGGTGGAAAGCCGGCCGGGTCCGCGATGATGCCGGTCCATCCGGGAGAAAATTTCAATTCATCCGGTGAACGGGGCGCCTCGATTTCCGGCAGAAAGAACTGTACGGACTGCTTGATCGCCGCGATCATTTTCTGACGGAAACGGGGAACGTACCTGTGCCAATTCTCTTTCCACCATTTTTTGCTGGAGCATTCCGTAACGAGGGGCGTAATGCGGCTCACCCCGAGCGCCGCGGCATCGAGCAGGAGCTGCTCGAACGGTTCCCGGTCGGGAAGGCCAATAAAGAGATGAATCGAGGGAACGGGAGGGGTTGCATTCCAACGGCTGGTAATCCTGATGCGCGACATGCGCCCGGATGAGGAATCCAGTATCCCGGCCGCTCCGTGACCGCGTCCGTCGGTAAGGCGCACCTGCATTCCGGGAATCATCCGTACAGTTGACGCATGCCGTGTTTCTTCCGCGGAGAGTTCCACCGTATCCGATGCCAGATCTTCGGCGAAGAAGACGAAAGAGTGTCTCCTGCCTCCCGGGCTATCATTACTCGCTGCGTGGTAAGGCATCCGTGAAAAAATCCTTCCAGGTGTTCAATACGAGGAGCCGCCGGCTCTGCCGGTGGAGCAAGACGGCGCCTTGGAATGAAATGCATTCTTCCTGTTTTCCGCCGGCTATTGCCCTCTTTGACTCCTATCTGCAGATTGCGCGAGGTTCATGAGCGTCCGCCAGAAAAAGGGACTTGGTTTTCAGTGCATAATATGAACGGAGCACCTTCTGGTAATAAGCGACCGAAAGAGGCGATTTATCGGAAAGTTTCCTCTGGATGATTCCCGGCCCCTGGTTATAGGCAAGCAGTCCTAGTTTGAAGCTCTTGAAACGGCTGATCATCGAGGTGAGATACGACACCCCGAGAATTACGTTTATTTCGGGTTTGAACAGATCGTTTTCCGAAATGGAATCCATATGGAGCCTGGCTGCGATTTCCCGCGCGGTAGCGGGTTTGATCTGCATCAGTCCCAGAGCCCCGCTTTCGGTGCCGCTTCGGTATCTGCCTTTTGCATTGGTCCTGAAAACGCTTTCCACCTCGATGACCGCCAGCAGAAGAAGAGGATCGTATCCGAACTGTGTACTGTTGTGAAACACGATATCAGAAAGTTCGAGGAGCAGTTCGGGGGTGAGCTTCTCTCCGGCAATCGAACAGAGCAGTTCCGTGATCGACACCCGTTCCTGAAGCTCTTCGAGAAAATGGGCTAAAATGATTTTGTCCGATTTCGTTTCCTTGATCATGCCGGTAAGCCGGTAAATCGTGAATTCATTACGGAGAATATGCCAGCTGAACGAGATGAACAGCAACGAGATTGCACCGATAATGATTATACTGGACAGTTCCGAAATACGGATCTTGCTGCCCTGCAATAGAATGCCGAACCGGTGGTTCCAACGGGAGCGGCGCATCAAGGACTTTCTGCGGAATCGCGTATTATGCCGAGTTGTTCGAGAGGCTGAAGACGGTTGCGTAGATTGTCGATCTCGAGCCGTGACTTTGTTTCCCATTGAGAGAGTTCGTGCAGTTCCGTTTGCTGTTCCCTGATATGCCGGTTCTGCAGATAAATGATATATGCCATTGAAATGAACCAGCCACAGAGCACAATGAGCAGAAACAGGGCAACGGGTCGTGAAAGCCGTATTCCGGTCTTTCGCAG
>CAZGVZ010000599.1:0-3160 GCA_964529145.1 uncultured Fibrobacteraceae bacterium
CGCGCTTTCCCGGGACAATCCCCTCGACATTGATCAGCCGCTGCGCGAGTCCGGCGGTGAACACACCCGCCGGTCTCGTTCCCGCGATCGCGATATTTCCCCTGTTGCGTTCCCTGGATCCCATGGCGCACACCACGGTCGCGGCCTCGAACACCGTGACTCCGTGGCGGGCCGAGCAGGTGACCGCCTTCACTCCAGCACCTTCCGGCACGAGATCCACCACCGTGGTCTCCAGGAATGTTTCTATATGAAGCTCCCGCACCCTGTCGGAAAATATTTCCGCGTATTCCGGCCCGGTAAGTTCCTTCCCGAAATGGTGTAGGCCGAATCCGTCGTGGATGCACTGGTGAAGAATGCCCCCCATGTGTTCCTCGCGGTCCACGAGAACGACCCCGAACCCCTGCCGTGCGATCGTCTCCGCGGCCGCCATTCCCGCGGCTCCCGCTCCGATCACCAGCGAATCGACCTTTCTTGCCGCGATCATCGCGAAGCCTCTTTGTCATCGAGAGAATGCCCGGAGAGAGGTCCGGCCACAAGCCTGCTGCCGCCACCCCTTTTCGTGAAAGAATCGATCGGCTTCCCGGTTTCACGTGCGAGGATCTTCAGTATCCTGCAGGTGCAGAAGCCTCCCTGGCACCTGCCCATACCGGATCGTGTGTAGAATTTGATGCCGTCGAGAGTCGTGTGCCCTTTCCGTATCGCCTGCACGATCTGCGCTTCGGACACTGTTTCGCATCGGCACACGATCGAACCGAAGCGGCGGTCCTTTTGCAGGAGCGCGTCCATCTCTCCGGGAGTGAGCCCCCGCATCGTATCGAGTTTCGGTAATGTCGCGGAGAAACCGGCCCTGGATTCCATGCGGCACCCCGCGGACAACAGGAGATCGATCACGCGTCGGGCGATCGCGGGTGAGGCGGTGAGCCCGGGAGACTGGATGCCCGCGACCTGGACGAGGCGCGGCCGTTTTCCGGAGATGGCTATGAGGAAATCCCCGGATGCAAGCGCAGGCCTTATTCCGGCGAAGGAGGTGATGATGTCCCGCCTCGACACCCCGGGCATCAGATGCTTGGCATGGGCGAAAACCGCATCGAGGTTCGCGGAAGTGGTCGCCACGTCCTCCTTGTCGCCGATGTCAATGGCAGTGGGCCCGACCATGGTAGTTCCTTCCACTGTGGGTATCACCAGAATGCCTTTCGAATTCTTCGCCGGGACCGGAAACAGCACGTGATTCGGGAACGCCTCGGCGTCCCGGTCGAGGAGGAACTCCTCCCCTTTACGTGGTATTATCCTGAAATGTTCCGCACCGAACAGCGCGGAAACCCTGTCCGCGTAAAGACCGGCCGCGTTCACCGCGTATCGGGCGAAAACCGGTTCTCCGCCGGAAGGTACCAGAACGAAAGTCTCTTTCTCTTCACGCACCGCCGTGACCTCGAATCCGGTCCTTAGAGTGCAGCCGTTGTTGACCGCGCATTCGACGAGCGCGAACACGAACCGGTACGGTTCGATGATTCCGCCGCCCGGAGCGTAGAGCCCTCCGACCGCGTCGGGATTGAGTTTGGGTTCGAGAGACCTGATCCGTTCGGCGCTGCAGAGTTCGATTCCCGGAACCCCGTTACGCTCTCCCTGGCGGAAGAGATGGGCCGCGGTCTTCATCTCCTCGTCCGAAAACGCCACTACGAGAACCCCCACCCTTTTGAAGGGAAAGGCGAGTTCCTCCTGGAGTCTGTCGAACATCAGGTTTCCTTCGACCTCGAGCTTCGCCTTGAGGGATGAGGGAGGGTGGTGGAAGCCGGCGTGCACAATGCCGGAATTGGCCTTCGATACGCCGAAAGCCACATCCGCTTCCTTTTCGAGCAGAGCCACCCGCAGATCGAAAGCGCTCAGGCCGCGGGCGATAGCCGCGCCGCACACTCCCGCGCCGATGACTGCGACATCATAGGTATTGTCTTTCATTATAAGGAATTATACTATCCGGGAAAGCGGTGCGCCACGGGCGGCAAACTGCCCGGATTCCGGAGCGGTCACTCCTGTATGCTCCAGAGATCACAGGAAGAAAAGCCGATTATCGGCGGAAATACCGAAACAAGGGGTTTTACGGGGGTACCGATCATCGGCGACAGCGACTGAACGGGTGTTACGGATCTTCTGTTGCAGGGGGCAGGCTGAAAACGTGACATCCGAAATCCGAAATGACACGTGATTCAATGAGAGACAACCCCGTTGGTTGTCTCATTTTGAAAAGCCGGGATCTTTCCTCCTGTCCCCGGGAGTCACTTGCCGGGAATAGGCAAGATCGTATACACGTGTGAGAAATTGAGGCTCGCCGGCAACGCGGTAAAGTATGACTACTCCGGCATCCGCTTCGGCGGCCGGGCGTCAACCGGCCCCTGATGTCGCCCTCGGTCGTGCCCGGCGACGGCAACGACCCTCACGGGCGCGATCGTGACGGACGGCGACTGCCGGCTCTACGAGTGCGAAATCAGGGGCCGGCTATGGGCGCGATCCATCGTGGCCGGGGGTGACTAAGGCGTCTACACGAGCTATCTCATCAAATCGAGAATTTCGGAAAATCGCGGAGAATTCCCGTTCCCGCTGCTCGGGGAACCGCCGGTGCGGCTCGTGTTCGAGCCGGTGCGCGAGTGAACCGGTACTCCTCCCGTTTTTTTTACAAGAAATTCTTGCATACGTTCAGGGTTTCTTATATATTGTTAAAAAATGGTGTCGGTAAAGGATAGGATATCCGTACTGTCGACAGATGGATATACCGGCACGTATCAGTGAAACACCATTTTTTGATATCCTCCTTTCTTCTGTCGATTTGGTCTTTTCTGTTTTTGCCGAGGGGGCTTCCGTGCATTCGGTTCCGGTGAGACCGGGCCGCTGTCCCCCGATGATTCGCACGTCGCCGGTTTCTTTTGTGCCGTTTCAAAAATTTCCTGGAAAGGCGGATCGTGCCGTATATTCACTCGACAACCCGCTTCAACGTGTAAAGGTACGGGTCGGCCATGAAAATTCATCCCCTGATCGGAGTGTCGTTCCTGTCGGCCGCGGCAATCGGGGCTTTCGCCGCGCAGCCGAACATGGAGAGGACCACGACCTGCGACGTCGACGGCGTAGCCGGCAGCGGAAACAGTCTGGTCTCTACAGTCTATAATGACGG
>CAZGVZ010000600.1:0-3150 GCA_964529145.1 uncultured Fibrobacteraceae bacterium
AAAAAAGGAAAGGGGACCCGAAGAAACATCTGGAAAAGGTGGTGGAAAGTGAAGGACCGGAGAAATGAACGGCGCAGTGCGAGCCGTGGTGTTCGACTTCGACGGGGTCTGCATCGATACCGAAACCGCACGCTTTCTTGCATGGAAACGGAAATTCGAGCAGTACGGTTTCGAACTCCCGCTTGAGGAGTGGGTAAAGAACATTGGAACCGCGACATGGGTATCCGATCCCTTTATCCTGCTCGAAGAATTGACTGGAAGAAGGATCGACCGCGCCGGGTTCGAAGGGGGACTCCGCAGGAGTGAACTGGAGATCGCGGACAGTTTCCCCCTGCAGCCGGGGCTCAAAGACCGGCTCGAAGAAGCCGCAGGGCTCGGCATCTCCTGTGCCATTGCATCCAGTTCCTCTCATCAATGGGTGGATGGGCATTTGCAGCGGCGGGGACTCACTGGAATGTTCAGGACTACAGTCTGCAGAGAGGACACCTCAGAGCACAAGCCCCATCCGGAACCCTACCTGACCGCACTCAGGCGGCTCGGCATCCCGGCTGAAAACGGTATCGCGATCGAGGATTCCCCTCTGGGACTGATGTCGGCGCACTCGGCTGGACTCTATTGCATCGCGGTTCCCAGTGTACTTACAAAGCATATGGACTTTTCCGCAGCGCATCGTGTGGTAGCATCGCTCGAAGAAGTGTCTCTGTCGCATTGTATGCACGCTTGTTTTTGAAAACGATCAGCACGACAGGCTATGGGCGATCTCCGGTATTGACTCTTTTATAGTGAGAGGCGATTCGAACTGACGATTCGAGACTTGTCCGGTAAAAGGCTGTAAGGGCGAGCCGGCCCGCAGCGGGCTTCCATTTGCATCACACTCATGTCTCCCGCGGTTCCTGTTGAACCGCGCCCTTATTTCGGGATGGTGTTCGAAAGCGACCTGGCCCGCCTCATATATCATGTCAAGAGAAAGCTCCAACCGCACGCGATATTTTTCGCACAACATCACCGCTTCGGCAACCCTGGTCGAATCCTCGATAAGCCGCGATTCCAGCGCTGAAAGGGCCTTATGGATCGATCCGATACGTTCAACGGCCTTGCCGGTAATCTGTGCTTCGCGAAGCAGCACTTCGTTATCAGAGGCAATCCGGTGCACAGCCAGAAGATTTTTCATTATCTCGAGCTCTCCTCCACGAGAGCGGATCTTCCGGATCGTTTTCTTGACCGATGGCTTTTTCGAAAAAATGTAGTCAAAAAAATCAAGGAGCTGCCGGATTCTAGCGACGCCTTCTTTTCTGAGGTCATCGTATTCCCGCCTGCGGCATTGCATGATTTCATTCAGTTCCCGAAGCGTCGATATACTATAGGACAACGCTCCCGATTGTGCCGATACCGAATCAAGGAATGCTCCATCTACATCCGTTTTTTCGAGCATCTCCCTGTAATAATCGATGAGTGCTATCACGCGTAGACTCTCCTGCATCGTTTCGAGGCATGACAGGTTCTCATTCAATTCCTGCTCATTGCCTGTGCCGGAAATCATTGGGGACCGAATCGAGCACTCTACATGGTCTTTTCCCGCCACGATCTACTCCTATGGATAGGCGATTTTTCCCGGTACATTGGGACTCATAGCTTGAACAGGTAGGAATAGCAATGAACATGCCATACAGGGCTCAGTGAAAGAGCCGTTTTTGATCGCGGATAACAGAACCGCAGTCGCATTTTTGCAACTGGTCGCCTCCATGGAATCGTTTTTGCTACAATCGGTGACAATGCCGGATAGGCGCAACACAACGCAGTGGCTCGCCATCGCGTGCCCCTGCACCCCAGGCGATGCGGGGTTTTACTTCCTTAGGGGTGTTTGAGCCCACAGGGCGGTGAACCGGACGCGAATCGTTAACCCAGAAAATGAGGTGTTTTTAGACTCCCCCCTGGTCCGTTCTTGGGGAAAGAAAAGCGGATGGGGCATAGATAGATCTCCTGAAAAAAGAAGGCGTCCAATTAATTATTTTTCAACAATGGAGGAGGAAACTATGCATGGATGAAAACAGATCGTCGACCGTGACGGTGCTTGGCTGTGGCGGTTTCATCGGGTCGCACCTTCTCGAACGGTTACTGCAGGATACCGATTTGAAAATCGTCGGAGTGGATATTACGGTACGAAAGATCCATCACCTTCTCACCCATAAGCGGCTCAGTGTACACCGGATGGATATTCACGATGCCGCACGGCTTCGTCCGTATATCGAAAAGAGCGGAACCGTCATTTCACTAGCCGCGCTCTGCAATCCCTATTTGTACAATCATAACCCGATTTCCGTTATCGAAAGCAATTTTCTTAATGTCTATCCGCTCGTGCAGGCGTGCACGGAGCTTAATTGCAAATTGGTGCATTTTTCGACGAGTGAAGTGTATGGACGTACACTTGCCTCCACAGCGCGTACATGCGATGCACCTTACGATCCGTCCCTTTATATTCTCGACGAAACGAGCACGCCCCTGTTGCTTGGTCCTGTTCATTTCCAGCGCTGGAGTTATGCGTGCGCCAAACAACTGCTCGAAAGGGCGATCTATGCCTACGGTTTCGAACGTGGACTCGACTATACCATCGTCAGGCCTTTTAATTTTATTGGTCCGCGTATGGATTTCATACCGGGCATCGACGGCGAGGGCGTGCCGAGAGTGATCGCCTGCTTCATGGAGGCGCTGCTGCATGGTAAACCTCTGCGTCTCGTCGACGGCGGATCGCATCGCCGCTGCTTCACCGCCATCAGCGACGCGATCGATGCGACCATACGTATTATCGAACGTCCGCAGGTCTCTTCGCGCCGGATCTTCAATATTGGAAATCCGAGCAACGAGATCACCATCGCCGGACTTGCGGAATGTATGATCGGGCTCTATGGCGAGATTTGCGGCGAGGCGGCGAGGAGCGGCATCGAAAGCGTTTCTTCCAGGGAGTTCTACGGTGAGGGATACCAGGATTCAGACCGGCGTGTTCCGGAAATCAGCGCCGCTTCGCATCTCCTCGATTGGAACCCCTCCGTCGATCTGGTTGATGCTCTGCGCATCACTATCGAGGGATTTGTAGGAATGTATCGCCGGGAAAAGAGAGCTCGTTCATCCAGGGACTCAGGGCGGGTATGACTT
>CAZGVZ010000601.1:0-3137 GCA_964529145.1 uncultured Fibrobacteraceae bacterium
TCCAAAAGCATTATGAGTAAAAATACGGAAGCATTATCGGTATTTTAAAGAAACGTATTCTTGATGAAACTATTCCTGCCCGTCCGCCTGCCCGTAAAATCTTGATGTAGCGCTGTAGAAACAGGAATGCCGTTTCCACGGCGGCTTTTTTCCATGCATTGCGATAAAATTTTTTTAGTTGGAATCTGGGTGAATACGCGCTCAGGCGCCTTTGATCCTGTCCCACAATTCTGAAATGAGCGACTTACCCTTCATCTGAAAGTCCTTTGCGTATTCGATCATGGAAATCGGGCCATCGGGAAGTTTGACGCCTCTGGAAAGCGCTGCCCGGTTGATGATTACAGGCTCATACTCTGGATCGAGTTCGAGCGCCTTGTCGAACGATTTCATGGCATCATCAGTATTTCCGAGCTTCGCCTGACACAGGCCGGTATTTCCGTAAGGTTTGGGACTTTTGGGGTTGTGGCGAGAGGACTCCCTGAAAGCGGCGATGGCGTTTTCCCATTCCTGTTTTTCCATAAGTTCTATACCGCGATCGAAAGCATCGTACGCGTAAAGATATGAATCAACATCGGTGCCGTCGGTACTGCGAATGTTCTCTTCAAATTTATGCAGAAAATTTCGCGCCGACCGGACTAACGCATCATCGGGATCTCCGGTTTCGACAACATTCCGGAATGATCGGATTGTATTGGGAATATCCAGCATTTTTTGAAATGCGATAGCCCGGTTGAAATGCGCCTCCACATAGTAAGGGTAAATCTGTATTGCCCGGTCAAAACAGGAGATTGCCTGGTCCAACTCGTTGCGCATCGCATGTATGGTGCCCCGGGCAAAGGCGAGAAGGTAATAACCGGGATCAAGGGCTTCCGCTTTCTGCAGTATCACTTCAGCCTGCGTGAAACGCTTTTTATCGATAAGTTCAAGCGCATTGCCGATGCTGTCTTCAAGCTCCTGGTTAAAGGAGACAATGAAACGTTTCCGGTCGCCTTTTTTGATTTTTTCCTTCTGGAAGTTCTGCGCCGTAGCGAAATGGCTGCACCCGGCGCACTTTTCCGCTGAGCGGGAGAGGGCACAGCAGCGGGGGCATATATCCTCGCCATTATGATGCTTGCAGGAACGCTTGGCTTTGGAGCCGCAAAGAGAGCATTTTGTCATGCTTGAAAATAATTTTGTACGGCGTGGTTTGGCACTTAAAAAAAATATGTGCGCCAGTGCAGTGGAGGCCGCACGAGGCGCACTGGAATTATTCGATCTTTCTTCTGAGCGGTTAATATGTACTCTTTGCTTCCGGTTTAAAGGACAGTTTTTATTTTCACGCCGCCGGATAGTCCGGATAACACCGTTTTCCCGAATAGGGATTCTCAAGGATCAGCTCTTGGAATAGCAGGAAATGTATTATAAACAATTTCAAAGCGAAAGCTTATCATTCCTAATTCATTGAAATGCAATTGATTACACGCTATTGAGACAGCGGCTTTCTGCGACGATCTAATCAAAGATTCAAGAACCTACTCTGACATATATCAAGAATCTGGTTCTCATGAAGGTAAAAAGACAATGAAAAAGGTTATGGATAAAAAAGGGTCTGTCCGGAATTCCTGAATGATTTGATATAGTGATGATTTTTAAAGCGATTCCATATAACTGGGCACCGTCTAAAAGACCCTTATAAAGAGAATATTCTGAAGAGGGTTCTAAGTACCGTATTCTCACGAACCCTGTAGGAATGGGAAGAACGTGCAGGCAGGAACCGCACACTATTTCCTTTTTGGCTTTTTGGGTTGCAGTCTTTTGTTGATTTTCTTAAGATCGAATTCTTCAGGATCGTATTTTTCTCCCAGCCATTCAATAAATTCTTTCGCCCTTTTTGAAGTTGGTTTTTTCATCGCTTCAACAATATCTTCATACCCGGGAACTGATCCGCAATCTTCAGGTGGACAATTTCGGGCGCCATCGATACACGTAGGAGTCAATAATTCTTCTTCTGGTTTGTATATTTTATTGATTTTTATCGTATGTTCCCAAGAATCGCCAAAATCATAGATGTACCGGATTTTTGTTATCTTTTCCAATTTAAGTTGGCTTAATTTCATTCCTTTTGTATCTTCTGCATCATTTTCAAAATCGTCATCGGCGGGCTGGTATTCAACCCCGTTGATATGGAACCCATACAAATGCGCATTTTCCCATCCCATAACAACCTGGATGATTTCATGTAAATCGTCAAGAGTAATAGAACTTTCAACAACGAATTTCCTCCATATTTCCGGTTCGATTCCATCAAGACTGATTTTCATTTCAATTATTTTTTTTGTCATTCTTCTTTCCTTTCATGTCATTTTGTCATTCTTTAAAATACTTTTATTCCTTGGTTTTTGCCAGGGTCTTCTTTCTTATCGACCGATGCAATTTTGATCGGGGTCAAGGGTATAAGGGACGGAGGTAGGAAATTAGGTTATGGAGTATATTATCCTACATGCCCAAAAAAGCACGTATCACCCTTCCCGGCGCCGTACACCATGTCATGTCCCGAGGAATTGAAGGAAAGCCCATTTTCAGGGACGAGAATGATCGGAATTTTTTCCTGAATATCCTTGAGCGAAGCGTTCTAAAGACAGGCTACCTTGTATATGCCTGGGCTCTCATGGGCAATCACTATCATCTTGTTGTCCGAACGAGCGATTATCCTTTAGGCATATTCATGCGATCCATAAATGGCCTCTATGCCCAATTTTTCAGAAAAGAGATCGGCTCTCGCGGCTATCTGTTCCAGGACCGGTATAAATCAATCGTCACCCAGGATCAGAATTAAATAGAGGAGCTCGTACGCTATGTGCACCTGAATCCGATTCGGGCTGGAATATGGCACCGATATTGATTCACTCGATCATTATCCCTGGTGCGGCCACTCCACGCACTACCATCTTTTGGTGGAGGAATTAGGCAGAAGAGGAAAGGGTGATTCCCGTTCTGCGGCGAGAAAGGCGGTTGCCTGCATTGCGCATGAACGGTATGGGATTCCGGTAATTGAAATCGCCCGTTTTTTCAAGATAAGTTCTCCCTCCATCTCGGAAATGCTTCGATATGGAGCGGAGGCTGTGCGGGGCATTTCCTAATTTCCTACCACCGTCCCT
>CAZGVZ010000602.1:0-973 GCA_964529145.1 uncultured Fibrobacteraceae bacterium
CCTTCAAGTTTCACTTTATCGATGCTCAACCATTCCGGCGTATCTTTCATCGACTTCAGAGCGGTGTGTACCGCTTCCAGATTCTTGCTCTTCTCTTTCACGGCAATGACATCCCCCACCCGTAACTGATACGACGGAATGTTTACCTTGTGCCCGTTTATCCGGAAATGGTTATGAAGCACAAGTTGCCTCGCACTGGATCGGGACGGCGCCAGCCCCAGGCGATATACGATATTGTCGAAGCGCATTTCCAGAAGCTGCAGGAGTTTCTCACCTGTTACATCCGAAGATTTCGATGCCTGCTCAAAATAGCGAATAAACTGCTTTTCCAGAACACCGTAAATTCGACGTAATTTCTGCTTTTCACGCAGCTGCGAGTTGTATTCCGTTGCCTGTCTGCGCCGTTTTACCTGCCGTGCTCCGGGCGGAAACGGTCTCCGTTCGACGGCGCAATTTTCCGTTTTGCATCGTTCGCCCTTGAGCATCAACTTTACGCCTTCCCTGCGGCATTGTCTGCACCGCGGGCCATGATAAACCGCCATGTCCTTTTCTCCTCAGCCTATATCTTAGAATTTTTCCCTGATTTGACCAATATGTAGTATCGACGGATTTTGAGCTTTATACTCTTCTGCGTTTCGGCGGACGGCATCCGTTATGAGGAACCGCCGTAAAGTCCTTGATTGCCGTAATCCGGATTCCGGCAGCGGCGAGTGAGCGGATAGCGCTTTCCCTTCCGTTACCCGCACCTCTGAGATGCACTTCCACTTTCCGCACACCGGCATCGAAAGCCATTTTACCCACCACTTCCGCCGCAATGCCTGAAGCGAATGGAGTGCTCTTCCTCGAACCTTTAAAACCCGATTTTCCGGGAGTGTTCCATGCTATGATGTTTCCGCGAAGATCGGTGATATTGATGATCGTATTGTTGAAGGTGGCGCGAATATGCGCGATACCTTCCGCAGACGCTTTTTTC
>CAZGVZ010000602.1:983-3135 GCA_964529145.1 uncultured Fibrobacteraceae bacterium
ACCGCTGAAGTGGTCGTGCTCACAGTATTCATTACGTAAAACCTCTCTGTTCAGAAGGATCTTATTTTGCTGGTGCTTTTTTCTTGTTGGCGATCGTGCGGCGCGGTCCCTTCCTCGTCCGGGCATTGGTCCTGGTCCTCTGACCGTTCGCCGGCAATCCCCTGCGGTGCCGCAGACCCCGATAGCAACCGATATCCATCAGCCGTTTGATATTCATGCGGACCGTACCGCGAAGGTTACCCTCGGTCTGATACTCGTTATCCACGACGCGCCTGATCCGGTCCAGCTCCTCTTCCGAAAGATCGCGTACTTTCTTCGTTTCCTCGACACCGGCTTTTGTCAGGATCTCCGCCGCGGAGGCTTTCCCGATGCCGAATACGTAAGTCAATGCTATCACACTGTGCTTATTGTTGGGAATATCAACACCCGCCACACGAGCCACGTCACAACCCCTTTTTATTATGTGAATTTGTTTTCATAACGTTGAGACAGTCTCTCCGTTTCCGCTCAGCCCTGCCGCTGTTTGTGTTTGGGCGTTTTGGAGCAGATGACTCTGACGACACCTTGCCGTTTGATGATCTTGCATGAATTGCACATTTTTTTCACCGATGCGCGGACTTTCAAGATAGACCCCCTATTTATATCGATAGACGATTCTTCCGCGAGAAAGATCGTAGGGTGATAATTCGATTAAAACCTTGTCTCCGGGAAGTATACGAATATAATTCATACGCATTTTCCCGGAAATATGAGCCAGTATCTCGTGTTTGTTCTCCAGCATTACCTTGAACGAGGCATTCGGCAGTGTTTCCGTCACCGTTCCCTCGACCTGAATGGATTCATTCTTTGCCATAAGAGTATGCATCCGGCGGACTATCGTCTGCCGCGCAAGCGTCCTTTCTTCATGAAGCCTTCATAGTTTCTCATCTGCAGATGCGACTCGAGCTGCTGCAGAGTGTCGAGAGCCACGCCCACGACGATAAGCACGCTGGTACCGCCGAAATAGAAATTGATTTTCATTCCACCCATAAGGAGAAAAGGCACCACAGAAATGAATGCGAGAAATATCGAACCCGGAAGCGTTATACGCGTGAGCACGTTATCAAGAAATTCCGCGGTCTTTTTTCCAGGCCGGATACCTGGAATGAATCCTCCCGACCTCTTGAGGTTATCAGCGATATCGAGCGGATTGAAAATAATGGCCGTATAAAAATAGGTAAAAAAGATTATGAGCAGCGCATAGATAAGGGAGTAAACGGCACCACCCGGTGCGAAAAGCCGGGAGATATCCTCCATTACTTCAACACCGGGAATCATGCTTATGATAAGTCCCGGAACCGACATCACCGAAGATGCGAAAATGATCGGAATCACCCCAGCCATATTGAGGCGGAGGGGCAATACCGTGTTCTGTCCGGCATACATCTTTGTTCCGACCACCTTTTTCGGAGTCTGAATGGGGATCCTGCGCATAGCCTGCGTCATCATCACGATAAAAGCGGTCATGGCTACTATGATAGCAACTATCACCAGTTCCATGAAGGGATGACGGGTTCCCGCCGCGATCTGCTGATATTCCGCGACGATCGCATCAGGAAGCCGTGCCACGATTCCTATAAAAATGATAAGTGAAATTCCGTTCCCCAGTCCGCGCTGAGTAATCTGTTCACCAAGCCACATGATGAGCAGCGTTCCGGTAGTCAAACTTATGGCGGTAAGAATCGTGAATTTGATTCCCATCAGCCCCTGCTGAACCGCATGCATTCCGGTTACCGGTGAGGTGATGCTCTGAAGAAAAAGGCTGATCGCGATCGCCTGGAAGAAAGAGAGCAATACCGTTCCGTACCGGGTGTACTGAGTGATCTTCTTCCTCCCCTCGCCGCCTTCGCGCTGGAGTTTATGAAAATATGGAAAGACCGAACCCAGGAGCTGAATGATGATCGACGCACTTATATACGGCATGATACCGAGCGCGAAAACCGTCACTCTTTTGAACGCACCTCCGACGAACATGTCATAGAGCCCGAAAAGCGTATTCTCGAGACCGGACATGTAGTTGAGCAGCGCCTGGGCGTCGATGCCCGGCACCGGGATGGTGCCGCCCACCCGGTAGACGAGCGCGCCGAACAGCACGAACAGGATGCGTTTCCTG
>CAZGVZ010000603.1:0-3134 GCA_964529145.1 uncultured Fibrobacteraceae bacterium
GAAAATACCGAAGGTAGTTATAATAGGTTTGCCGAAGGTCCTTGCTTTCCATAGCGCTCCTGAAGAATAACCATCGATGGCGTGCACATCACGTAAGGCGAAGAGTACCTAACACCAAGAAAAATAAAATATAAAACCTAACCCGTTACAAAAACATCAAAAAAGGTAATCCGGAAATAAATTTGCAATAATTATATAACCCCGAATCGTGCGATGCACCAAAAAAGATGTCCCTGGGGTGGCGATCACGAAAATTTTGGGCACGTAACCACCTGAGTTTTCATAAAATAATTATTCCCCATTTAATTTATACGGTTAAAAAAGCGACCTTCTTCAGAAGTGCTCCGATATCCCGGCACTTTGATTTCATGCAGTACAGCCTTCAATCAGGGAGACGAGATCATCAGTCGGGGTTGAGAAGTCCCATAATCACCGGGAAGTTGCCGGAATGAATTCCGGCAGAGGGCGACAATCCCGGACCTGCCGCGAACGGCTGCGCCTCTAGATGTTTCAGTGAATCATGCAATCCTCCTGACCCGTTGGAGGAGAGGTCCAATAGCCTTGTCCTCAAACCCGAGAAAGAGTATATTTACGTGAAATTGAAAATCCCGGACACAGCTTCGGGGCCGGGCGATATCGCCGGGCATCGAATGTACCTTGCGGATTCAACATGGAGGGGTGGCCGAGCTGGCTTAAGGCACAGGTTTGCTAAACCTGCGTAGGGGTAACCCTACCGGAGGTTCGAATCCTCTCCCCTCCGTTTTTTTTTTTTCTCCGCCGATCTCTGTACCAGAAATCGAATGGAATCCGGCCCTTCAGGTGAATTTTCTATTTTATGTACCATTTCCGATGGTATCCTGCTTTCACCAAGTAAAGCTCCCGAGAGCGCACCTGTCATTGCGCCTATTGTATCCGAGTCGCCCCCTGTCGCGACGGCGAACAGCAATGCATCCATAAACGAATCGGAGTGTCTTATCGCCGCGTACAATGCTGCAGGTACCGCCTCGATTGCTTCCGATCCATTTCCGATCTCTTTGACACTCTCATATGCGGATGCCTTGCGTTCGACACACTGAGCGACCCTCCCCAATTTTATTTTGAAAGCGCTTTCGACAGGCAATTTGAAAATGTGCTTTAGCCACTCCTCTGCAGGCAGGTCGTTGAGAGCGAACAGAACCGCTGACGCCTGGAGCTGCGCGCCCGCAATTCCATACGGGTGGGTGTGGGTCAGCATGGCGCAGCGTCGTACCTGTTCAAACAGTTCAGTTATCTCTCCAAGCCGGAAAAAAGCGCTGATGGGTGCCACGCGCACCGCAGCCCCGTTACCGAAATTTCCGGTACCATTGTACAGCGAAGTTGCCGCGGTTTCGATCTCTTCACCACCTCTCCAGCGCTCGATGACCTCGAGCATTCCACCTCCATATCCGCGCCAGGGAGAAAATCTGCATAGGAATCGGTTTTTTAGCGATTTCTGGTCGATCATTCCATTCTCAACCATCTCCTCGAAAACCGAAAACGCCATCTGAGTGTCGTCAGTATAATTCTTCGGCGGATGGTCCCGAAGGTAATCCTGATCCAGCGGAGGAATTTCGTCGGGATTCTTTCCAACGAACATTGCGCCTACGGCATCACCGAGGAGTACCCCCAGCATCAATCCGTTCAGCTTTTCTTCGGAATATTGAGTGGTGCGTTTCATGTTGTTTTTCCGAAGTTATCCTCTTTTTCCGGCCGGGTGCCCGGCCTGCATACTTCCTGTGATGCTTCCTACCTGTAACCGGGCATGAAACATCCTTCGATTTGTACATTGAAAGTGTGCGGATCCAACGAGTTGAGAATCCTCCCGAAGTGACCGGAATATCGATCCCCTGCATCGGAAAGGTCCGTAATATGCGGTGTCTCAAGTTTGACTCCGGCACGGTCGAACAGCACTTTCACGACTGGTGCCAATAGCGCGTTCCTGTTATTCTTGATTACCACGCCCATTTCTCCGTTTTCGAGTTTGACGAAACTGCCAACCGGATAGATTCCCAGAAGTTTGGTGAAATGCTCCACCAGGTTCCGGGGATACTCGTCGTCGGCCCCTTGAAAAATAAGTGCCAGCGCTTCCTGAGGAAGAGAGGAACGATGGCTGCAGCCTTGAGTCGTCAGTGTGTCGTAACGGTCGGCGATCGCGCAGATAAAGGCGTTTTCGTCGATCGAGGATCCGGTCAGCCCGGAAGGATACCCTCCTCCGCTGAGTCGTTCGTGATGCTGGCCGATCACGTTCAACACTGACCGGGAGAGCCGTATCCCGTTGCGTTCCATTATCTCGAGACCTATCTCCGGATGGCGCTTGAGAAGCTCGTGTTCCTGACGGGTACAGGAACCCTGTTTTCGAAGGAGGTATCCGGGCAGTCCGGTTTTTCCGATATCATGAAGAAGGCCTCCGATCCCTGCTTCACGCACGCGCTCCCTGGGGTGTCCCCGGGCGATGGCGAATCCGATCATGAGCACCGCCACGTTCACCGAATGGACATATGTCTGATCGCAGTGGTTCCTCAGATTACATAAATTGAGCATCACATCGGGATCTTCCAGCATCGATTCAATGATCGGTTCGACGCTTTCCGCGATAGTACCGATCGAGAAGAGGCGCCCCGCACGCGCAGAATTCATGATCTGGTGAAGCGCATCGAGCGCCTGGATTCGTGCTGCGGCACCCCTCTTCACCATGCCTTCATCGAATTCCGTATTCGTTTCCGGATCCGTTTTCGGTGCCTGCATGATCACTGCGCCGCGTTTGGGCTGTCCGTGAAGGACCGGTGTTCCTGCCGCCGCCCCCTTCTGCAGGTTTATTCCGATTTTTGAAACCCCCTGACGGCGCAAAGCATCGATCTGTGAATTGTCCTTGATCAGGGTATTGGCGCTATACAGAAGCACATCACGGCCGTTGAATACGTTGCATACATACATACCCGGCCTGAGATGTTCGATCGGAATAATGAGGATTTGGTGCGCTGTCATGCTCGTCCGCAGTGTGCATCCTTTCCAGCTCGACCGGGAATGTCTCCCAGTCCACCGAATTCAGAAGAGAAACGTTAAACCTTGAATTGACCATCCGACCAAGGTAAATGGTCAACCCCAAAATCCTTCCT
>CAZGVZ010000604.1:0-3131 GCA_964529145.1 uncultured Fibrobacteraceae bacterium
GTCGCTGGCTCGGGTCGCCCAACTGTATCTCTACGACATCGACGATCCTGTTTTTTTCCCTGATGACCGTCTGCCCGACAAGATGCCAGCCGCTTCCGCGGCTTCCGAACTGCTGTGAGATAAACCTATACTCCGCCTTGACCCCCTCAATCTGGTCTTTTGCACCGGAAATCACCACCGCTTCATTGAACGATTCTCCGCTTCCACCCGAATAAGTTATACCATTATTACGGTGATCGGCCCTGTTGACTTTTCCCGATGGCCGAGTTGTGCAACCGGACATAAGGATGCACACCACGACTATAACACGCACAAGCATAAACACTCCCTCAATGTAGGAACCTTGACCAGCATTTCCGATCACAAACAAGCAAGCGGCACTGCGCTTCAAGGTGCCGGATGGCGGGAAAGTATCTTCTGTAATATAAAAACGGCAGGGCTTTCATGCTCGATTCCCCCGCCGGGACATTACATCCTTCAAACGATTATCGTTGTGAGTCACATTCGCCCAAAACACTGATCAACATCCGATCGGCAGCATTGTATCCTGAACATTTAAAGAACGAAAGTGACTAAGCGCTGCGGAAAGGCAACGCAATAGCGCCGGACTCCTTACGCTTAAAGAACGGAGTGACTATCGTCCGATTGAGGTTAAATATACTTCATTGCTCAATTCGTACAACATTCCAGAAATCAGGTCGTAATCACCGGTGCAGTCCGTAGCTGCGCGCGTCCTCAGCTGCGCGCATCCTCGCAGCCATTATCAAAATTCTTGTGGAATCTCTTCGGGATTTCCACAAGGGGGACCGCGTCTTTTGGCCGCGTCAGTGGGTTAACGGATTCAATACCCCTGGAACGAGCCGGAATCCACGGTCAGAGAGTTCAGGCTTGTAATCGGACAGAGCGGTTAAAGGGAAGCGGCAGCCCTGACTGCGATTGATGCCGGATAGTGTGGCGGTCTTGTATTTTTACCGAAGAACGAAAGGATCGGTATCCTTATCTTTTGAGGATCAACATCTTTCATGTAATCCGAACCCGCCGATCGGATCCGACTCCGGCCGCGAGGAACGGGCGGTTCGCCCCGGTGCGACACTTTGTTCATCGACATCGTATCAAAAATCCTGACAATCCGGCCGGTTCAAGCGAGGAGACGGAAATTCTATGAAAAGGAGGAACTTGTGTCCGGCATACGGAACCTATCATCACTGGTAATGCTCCTCGGAATTGCAGTCGAGGCACAACTGCAATTCCCGGGACTTGCTGCACCTGAGCAATCCGCAAAAGAACCTGTAACCATAATCCTCACCGGAAAAACACCGCCCACGATAGATGAGGTCTCCCTATCCGTCGGATTGCGGATGGAAAAAAACATACATATCTATTCGGCGGAATCGCTTTTTTTCAGGATAGCCATAGATTCCTTCGCTGGCACCGGCGCCCCCCGCATAAGCCTTCCCGATCCCGAACCGTTCACTAATTTCGACAATACAAACTCTTACGTCTATGTCAATGGGCAGGAATTCCGTATCGATGCCCCTGTCACTGCATCGTCCTGGCTGCTCAGGGGCAGCATTCAGTTCCAGGCATGCGATTCAACCATGTGTTTCACACCACGCAGGATCGTTTTCACGGCCTCTTCCGACGGTACACTTTCTTCGCGTCCGGATCCGGCGGGACTATCTGCTTCTCCCTCTGCAAACGCGAATACCGGCGTGTCCACTCCCATTCTCGACAATTTTTCACTCCTTGGCTCAAGGAGTGGCTTTCTCAACGCAGACCGTTTTTCCGAGTTCCTCCGTGATCCGGAAAACAAGATGATGCCCGGATTGGAGAGCAAAGGTTTTCTGGTCATAATCCTCTTGATATTGGCTGGAGGTATCGCCCTGAATCTCACCCCTTGCGTGCTGCCGATGATTCCGATAACCATCGCGGTACTCGGTGCGGGCTCACAGGCTAGGAGCAGACTGCATGGAATGGCAGTCGGATCGATGTATGGACTTGCGATGGCGCTCACGTATGGAATTCTCGGCCTTGCCGTGGTCCTCACCGGAACCAGATTCGGAGTTATCAATTCATCGCCGGTTTTCAATATCCTGATCTCAATAGTTTTCATCGTCATGGCAATGGCCATGTTCGATCTTCTTCAAATCGATTTTACTAGATTCCGCAAAGGAAGCGCTCCACGTGGCGAGCGGGGTAAATTCATTACGGTTTTCGTAATGGGTGTGGTGGCATCGCTTCTTGCAGGTGCATGCGTAGCTCCTGTGGTGATATCCGTGGTACTCTACGCAGGCTCGTTGTATGCGGGAGGAAATGTAACTGGGTTGCTGCTTCCCTTTCTTCTCGGTATCGGTATGGCTCTGCCCTGGCCCCTGGCGGGAGCCGGATTGTCGTTTCTCCCGAAACCGGGAAAATGGATGGTATGGACAAAATACTTATTCGGCACCTTTATAGCCGCGATGGCGATCTATTACGGGTATACGGGAATACATCTCTACCGGTCGGGGAGAGTTTCCGGAAAGGCGGAACAATCGAGCGAATCCGTACTAGGTTGGCATACCTCTCTCGAGGAAGGTCTCAGGCAAGCCATGGAGGAAAAAAAACCGGCATTTATCGATTTCTGGGCAACCTGGTGCAAGAACTGCGCAGCCATGGAGGCGACGACCTTTCGGAATCCTGAAGTGCAGAAATATCTTGAGAAATACGTCGTCATCAAATACCAGGCGGAGCATCCGGATGAACCGGATACAAAAAGGCTTATGGACCGCTTCGGTGTCATGGGATTGCCTACGTATGTGATCGTGAACCCTGAGTCAACTACCCCTACCAGAAGTGGCGGCCTGTTTGAAGCGGGTAAGACCCATGAGGAACAGAAAGAACCTTGAACGTTCTCAGTAGCCGCCGTACTCCAACGGCGGAGCCGGTGGTTTTTCACTCTGTTCAGTAAGCCTAGGGAGTCCGGTGACTGCAGCACCGTCGTTATCGTACCGCTTAAATCGCACTCAATCCCTGGAAAAGTATGTTTCAGATGTCGCATGCGCCGGTAAGTAATGAATCCTGAGATCGCCTTTTCACCGCGAAGAGTCGGTCCAAAAATGCGGAGTGGGGCGTACCTTCCCTGGAAAGGCCCG
>CAZGVZ010000605.1:0-3119 GCA_964529145.1 uncultured Fibrobacteraceae bacterium
TTATTCCGGCAATGATCACGCGCGGGCCATAATCTCCGCTTTCAACATCAATCGCCAATCGCAGACTGTTCATACCCCGACAAATCGCCTGTTTTCGCTCAATGTACTTCGATCTGCACATCGGAGAATTCCTTCACGCCATCTGCTTCTTGGATTGAATGAACCATCCGAACCAGGCGCAACAGAAGTGGATCCGATCGATACTATTCTTTAGGCGCCGTCACTTCCATCCCTGAATAATAACCGCAATTGGCACACACACGGTGCGGTCGCGCCGGTTGCTTGCAATGCGCACAGAGGACGGGTTTGGATGGTCTAAGAGCGAGATGGCTTCTGCGTCGATCCCGACGCGCACTTGAGTGTCGTTTCTTTGGTAGTGCCATATCTATCCTCCTTTAAGATTGTTCCTGTCTGGACTGCAGTTTTCTCAAAGCGTCCCATCGTGGATCGATTTGAGGTTCACGGTCGCCGAAAGACAACTTCCGAGAACCTGAACGGATACCAGCACACGCAATATTGCAAAGCGGTTTGAGAGGCAGTGAAATCATAATTTCATCATATATCGAAGAACTGACATCGATTTTGTAGAACCGTGAATTGAAATAATAATCTGCGGCTCCGTCGTCGTTTGCCGCACCGTTCATTCCCTCTTTCTCCTGGAATATGAGTTTCAGTTCTCCGGCAACGGGATAGCGGAACTGTGTCAGACATCGGGCGCATTGCTGTTCGACAGCACCGTTAAAACGCAGGTGAACAAAGAGGGTCGAACTGGTACGTTCCAGGGTTGCGATGCAGGAGATCTTTCCGAGAAGAGGCGGCAGATCGTCGCTCACCGTAGCCAGATCCGTATCCTGATGCAGGGTCGAATGACCTTCCCGAATGCCGGTGGTGTCGAAAATCATATCCGTAGTTCCGAAAAAAACAACTGAAATCGCCTGAATGCCCGTAATGAACGGATTCTACAGCGAAAATGTATGAAAAGGCTTCTGCTTTTACACGACAGAGCCCCTCGTAAAAAACTTTAAAAATAATTTATTCTCTTGTGCATTTTCAAGCGGCACACAAGCCGGCCACGAAAAGAACTGCGGGTGGAAAAAAGGATCAGGTTCCGGTTCCAGACGAGGCGATCAGGGCACTGGCTTTCTGGAAATTATCGTAAGCGGCTCTGGCCTTCTGCCGCAATACCCGTTCTCTGAGATGTTCCTGTTCCGAATCTTCGGAGTAATAAAAAGAACGGTAGTAATATGCCGCTTCTGAAAGTGCCTGCATTGCATCCTTAAGCAGAGCGACCGCTTCATTGAAAAAAATGTCGACAGGCAGGCTCTTTTCGAAATTATTCTTCAATTCATCGGTTTTCTTTTTCATTTCCGAAGCTTTACCCATCAATACTTCCAGATCGGTCCCCCGGTCCTGAAGATCGACATTTATCATTGCGGAAGCAAAACCGGTTCCGGATGTTATCAGCGTATTGAGTTTTGCAGCCTGCCCCATCCGCTCCTTGTTCACCTTGAGAGCTTCCTCCTGCGATTGAACGCGAGCTTCGGCCAGTTTTTTTTCCGATTCAAGCCTCTTGAGTTCCTCCATTTTCTGCGCGTCGAGATCCGTATTGACATACTGAACGATTCCCCATACCGTTCCCGCCAGCATCACAGTGGCCATCAGGTAGGACAGGCTCAACCGGGTCGGCCCATGAGCGTTGATCGCGATCATGTAGGCAAGGATCGTCATTCCGCAGGCCAGCGCCAACAAGAGGACTTCAATACTCATAATTTTTCCTTTTCCGGATTACTACCGACTCGATTTTCCTGGGAGTCGCATTCAGAATATAAAAGTTGAATCCGTCTATAGCAAATTTATCTCCTGTCTGAGGAATACGGCCCAGATGCCTGGTAAGCAAACCATTGAGTGTCCTAACGCGAAAGGCATCTTCTTCCAGGGAAGGCGGGATCCATTCCCGCAGGGATTCGAGCTCGGCAGACCCGGAGAACAATCGGGCCGCCCCATCCCCTGTTTCCTTCACGTCGGCCGGTTTGAATACCGGCGCCAGCATGGAATGTATACCGGCCGAAAACCGCAGCATTCCGCAGAAGGAACCGTGCTCGTCAAGAATTCCCGCTTCGGTGCTTTTCTTCTCGAGCATTGTTCCGATGACCTCGGCAATACCCATGCTGTCGATAACCCACACCGGTGATCTCTTCATATATAAAAGAGCCTGCCCAGGCTCGGAACGCAGGAGCGCAGCCAGGTCGACTATCCCGGTCACCCGGGCGGTATGACTCTCATCCAAAGTCAAAACAAACGTCTGGCCTTCCTTTTTCATTTTTTCGAGCGTCTCTCCCGCATTTGCCGTTTCGCTCTGCATCAGTAGACCTGAACGGTGCTGCATGAATTGCCGGACAGGCTGGGCCCCTCGCTCCAGAAGACTCACAATGATATCCTGTTCCTCGGCGGTGATCACGCCCCTGTGACGGGAGTCGATCACACCGCTCTTCAATTCCGCGACCGTCACGAACGGACTGGGCCTGTGGAGTCTTCTTCTGATTCTGACCAGGAAAAAATCATTGATTTTATAAATGAATGTCAGAATCGGGGAGCACACCCAGGATATACCCGACAAACCGGGAGCTATAAGACAAGCTATTACTTCATTGTGCTTCAGGGCCACCGCCTTGGGCAGCATCTCACCGAAAATCACGATGACCCCGGTCGCGATCGCCATCGTAAGCAAGCCCGGACTCCCCGGAATGAAAATCAGGATTAATGAATGGATCAATCCCGCAAGCGTTATATTGACGAACAGATTTCCCAGTAAAATCATCAGCAGTGTGCGCTGCCCGTTGGACAACAATCGATAAACCCACTGCCGAACACGGGACGGCGAGCTCCGATAGACGGCGATCCGCTCACGGGGAATGGAAAAGAGGGATGTTTCGGATGCTGAAAAAAAAGCGGAGGCGGCGAGGAAGGCGACGATGATTATAGAAAGAATCGGAACTGTCATCTGATTGCTCTCGCCGGGCTCTGTATGCAATCAACTACCACGGCTAAAAGCCGTGGTCTGGCTTGAGCGGGCCAAGCGGTATAACGGAAACAGTGCGAAGCACTGGACTCCTTACGCT
>CAZGVZ010000606.1:0-3114 GCA_964529145.1 uncultured Fibrobacteraceae bacterium
GACAGTTTAAAGACACTCTCCGAAGATCCCTGGTTCCAAAAACCGGGCCCGAAGCGGGGTGATATTCATCACTTCAACTGTGTTGTGATGCAACTGTCGTCATCGGCTCTCTCCAACACGGATCTTCTCGCGACCATCACGGCACTCACTGCCAGAACGATCTATGATTTTTTCAGGCGTGAATCGAAGAATATCGATCCCGGCCAACCGGTACGGGTGATGCTGTCGGGCGGTGGAAGCAACAATCAAACGCTTCTGCATTACCTGAAGACCTATTTCGATACCATTCCGGTCACCACCGTCGAGGATCTCGGCATACCGCTGGATATGAGAGTTCCTCTGGCCCTCGGTCTGACCGTGAACCGCCATCTCGCAAAATCGGACATTCCATGGAAGAGCGGAGACTCTCCCTTTATAACTTCATTCGGCAGATGGGTGTTTCCCTGAAATCTCCCGAAGTATGCTTGATTCCGCCTCACGGGACTCTGTTTACCCATTTTCCGTACCAGGGATTTCGCTCCGAAGATTCGTCTTCGGGTCGAAAACCGATTCAGGGTACCTTAAATCGGATGACAACTCCGGAGCCTGAAACTGACGGGAAACGGTATCCACCTGTGGGAGTACCGGAAGATCGTCATCGGTTCCCGGGGATTCCAGTTCGCGAAATTTTCTGGCGCTGACCAGGACCCTCGACTCGAGCGTCCCCACCGCCCGGTTATACGCCATAGCCGTCTTATTCAAATGGTTGCCCAGGTCGGTGAAGTGCCCTGAAAGATCGGAGATTCTCTTGTACAGTTCTTTACCCATATCGCTGATCTGATGAGCGTTCTCCGCTATTTTCTCCTGCCGCCAACCGTACGCGACAGCTTTGAGGAGCGCAATGAGAGTGGTCGGAGTGGCGATGATGACTCTCTGGTCCACCCCCGTCTCGATCAGTGCGGGATCTTTTCTGAGCGCCGCACTGAAAAAGGTCTCGCCCGGAAGAAAGAGTACGACGAATTCGGGAGCGGGCTGAAACTGCTCCCAGTAGCTTTTACGGCTGAGCGCCTGGATATGCCCCCGGATGATACGCGCGTGCTCGCTCAATTTCCGCTCGCGTATGGACTCCTCTGCGGCCTGCACAGCTTCGAAATATGCCGCAAGAGGCGTTTTTGCGTCGACGACGAGATTCTTTCCAGCAGGCAGCCTGACTATGAGATCGGGACGGAGGCGGCCGTCATCAGTGGAAACGCTCTTCTGTTCGTGGAAATCACAATAATTCAGCATTCCCGCCAGCTCCACCACTTTGCGTAGTTGAATCTCGCCCCACCTGCCCATCGCCTGAGGCGTTCCGAGTGCTTTCACCAGATTTGCCGTTTCGGCCCGAAGCTGCGTCTGAGTCTCAAGAAGGCTCCTCACCTGTTGGCTGAGTCCCTCATAAGCCCCGATCCTGGCTTTCTCGAGATCCTGCACCCTCGTATCGAACCGCTGAAGTGACTCCCGAATCGGGACTACCATCTGATCGATGGCCTGTTTTCTCAAATCGAGGTCTCCCTTCGCGTTCTCCTGAAATTTTTCAAGAGCGGCCTTGGCCAGTTCGAGGAAGGAGCCGTTGTTACTGCGAAGAGCGTCGGACGAGAGAGCCTTGAACGCTTCCACGAGTTTCTGTTGTGCGTCGCGCAGGAGCGCGAGCTTCTCACCCGAAGCCTCACGCTCCTTCTCCAGCTCGGTTTCCAGCTCGCTTCGCTGCGCTGTGAGTTCCGTTATCCTGTCGGTCAATTGTTCGATCCGCCGCTCCATCCGCTCTATCCGCTGATTCAGTTCCGGAATGCGGGTGCACTCCTGCTGAAGGGCCGCCCTGGCCACCTTCTCCTCCTGCAGGGAGATCCGAAGCTCCTGCGATTCCTTATTTTTACTTTCAAGATTCTTTTCGCACGCCTCCCTCTGAAGGCCGGATGCTGCAAGTCTCTCCTCTATAATGGCACGCTGCGCCTCGAGCTCGCCCCTGCAGCGGGCGACCGCGCCGGCGGCCGCCTTTCCGGCGATGAACCAGGTAATCATCACGGCTACGGCGCACGCGATGCCCATAAGAACGAACAAGACCGGATTCATCCTTCGATCACCTTTCTCTCTTTTACCCGGCCACGGCGGGTGCGGACACCCGGATCCCGAAACGGATCGTAAATCAACCAACCACGCTGCAAGGCGCGGCCCGGCTGGAGGCGCCGTCTTGTTCCGGAAGGGCCGGTGGTTTTCACGTGTTAAATCCCCTGGTGGGTCTTCAACAGACGCCTTGCCGCACCGGCAGCAACGAAAAAAATATACATCGGCCGCCGCTATCCCGGATCTGAAGAATGCCATCGGTCATGAACTCATGATCGGACCCGGTCGTGAGTCGGGCGTTCAGGCCGGATGCGGTACAGATAGCGGAAAGCCGATATCGGTCCCGGCCTCACCGGCGGATGGGTGCAGCTCGCGGATATCGAAGGTATCAATAGTATTCCGCCGTGCTGGGCTAATGAAAATGGAACTAACGGGATTCAGGATCGATGGTCGAACCGTCGGGACGGGTGAGCCGGAACCGGAACCGTGAACCGGAAATCCGGCGTTACCATCGCTCTTACAGCTCCCTCCAGCTCAGTACCCGGTACGTAGCCGTGTTTCCGCCCGGAGGAACCGGAATGCACTCCTCGTAGGTGAGAAAATCCCAGCTACCCGACTTGTTGAAGTTGTCTTTACATATAATGGAACCGATGACGTTGCCCGATCCGGTTTTTTCGAAGAATCCGTTTTGCACGAAGAGCAGTCCGCGGACATCGCCGCTTCCGCTGAAATCGATCTTGCCTTCGATGCTCACCGCGAGCGGGTACTTTTCCACCTTGTAGTAATCTCCGCTCCCCGAAACATCGACGTCGCCCGTGGCGATGACGCACCCGAAAAAGTCGCCGGAACCGGTGCGTTTGAAATCGCCCTCGACCCACATGATACCGCCGGGTACGGTGTAGTCGTCCGAACCATGGAGATGTTCATCCCCCGAATAGAACTGGCCGTTCGCCACGGCATGCTCGCGGTACGGCTCCAGATCGAGCACCGGTATCTCCACCGAAGGCACTGTGCCCTTTGTAACCGTTCCCG
>CAZGVZ010000607.1:0-3109 GCA_964529145.1 uncultured Fibrobacteraceae bacterium
GAAGGCTGATATCCGGTCATCTCCATCCCGATACGCCAGTCTGCGGCATAACAGTTGAGGATGAAATTGCCCAGCGCGTCCGTCTTGGCCGTCACAGTGTCACCCCGGTCGGAGATCCCCCTGACGAGCGCTGTGTTGATACCCTTTCCCGCTGCATCGAGCACCTTTCCGTACACGGTCGCATCGGGCCGCGAGAGGAAGAACGTCTCGACTGTGGTGGCCCCGTTGGCCACTACGACAGTCCTGGTCTGGGTCTCGAACTCGTTTTTCGCCGCGGTCACCCGATACGTTCCCACCGGCCGCTCGCGGGAGAGGTATCCGTTATTGTCCGTATAGAAAAGCAGCGGAGCCTCGAGCGATCCGTCAAGTACCTCCACCTTGAGCTCCACAAGCCCCACCGGAGTGGTGACCTCGGTCTGCCCGTCTTCCGAGACGACGTTCAGCTGCTCTTTTGTATATATTTTCAACTCGCCGGTCGGCGCCTCGTAACGGAATCCCGCGGTATCGCCCACGGTACCCGCGCCGCGGTCGTCTACCGCGATCACGCGCCAGATGTACTTGTTCCCGGTAAGGACCGACGCGGCGTCGATCTCGACCGAATCCATCGCATCCGCGCCTTCCCTTCCGTCAGCCATCACTTCGGTTTCGTATACCACCAGCTGCGCGTTGATGCCTTCGAACTCCGATCCGACATACAGGTATACTTTGTAGGTGTTCGCTTCGGCATCGAGGTTTTTCCACTTGAAAACGACCTTGTCGTGAGTGCCCGAGACGAGTTTCACGTCCACGGGATACACGCACTCAGGTTTGCTGAGCGGGGTTCCCCCGATCGAGAATTCACCGGTGGGAAACTTGACCTTAGCCGAAGAGAACGCCGGGTGATTCCCGTAATTGTTAAGCACCACCCAGGCGTAATTCCTGCCGGGAGAGAGTGGGGGCGGATCTGCGGTGATGGTGTTCGAGGGGTCGGGCGCTCCGTAGACGATCTGCGTCGAGGGCGTGATCGCCTGCCAGATGATGCTGAGCCCTTTCAGGTCCAGTTCTCCACTCGTAGTGTCGATCTTTATGATATCGTCCGAGAGGATCAGGTGATAGCACGGCACGCCGGCGTTGGCCTTCCATTGAAAGGTAGGCGTGACGCTGGTGATCGTGCCCGAGGGTCCGGTCCAGTCGACCGGTTCGGGACTTTCGATCATGAGCTGAAATTCGTTCGAGACGAGCGTGTCGTCGTCAAGCGGCAGGGCTATGACGCAGTAGAACACTCCGAATCCCATCTCCTCCTGGTCCGCCGCCCTGAAGGCAGTCCCCCGCCGCGTCACGGGGGCGCTCAGCGTGGGAGCGAAGTGGATGTTATCCTGAACGACCGAGGTGACGCTGTCGGTATACGGCGTAGTGATCGAAAACCGGTAGTTGCCGAGATTTCCTCCCCCGGGGGAACGGTCGAAATAAATTCTCCCGGAATCGGGCGCGATATGCTGTGGGTCTCGGGAACCGCCGGCCCATTTCACCCAGAGAACTTTCGAGTCCGGCTGCGTACCGATGGGCGCTTCGACGATCAGATAGTCGGTGGACTGCTGGGCGAACACGCTCAAACCCGCCAGAACGGTGATCATTGCCGTCTTTTCAATAAATCTCATGTATCGATCCTTTCATTGCACCTGCCGGGCGGCATCGCACATCAAAAGTAGTAGTATATTCCGGTTTTCAGCGCGGGAAGAGGAAGAATGTCCGCCTCCAGCAACAGCTGCATCTTGGTACCGAGTGCGGTTCCGAGACTCAGCACTGGGACCAGCGCGTATTTCCCCAGTTGCACGGGAACCTCCGGGCCAAGAAGGTTTTCATCTTCGCCGTACCTTAAATCCATACCGAAAATGCCAAGGTTGAGAAAGCTGTGGAACAGGTTGAGTTCAAGGACCATGATATGGTCGACCGAGATGCCGTAATCGATGACGATCGAATCTTCGGCCGGAAGCGGCGAATCACCCGGACTCCGGTTTTCCTTCGCGATACGGTCGAGTTTCATGGCGACATCCCCGAAAAGCTTGCTATAGGAGAATCGCAGCTTCTCCGGTATGATGTCGAACGCCATCGTGAGGGCGGTCGGCATCTTCCATACAAGGTCGCTTTCCACGTACTTGTCATCGACTTTTTTCCTCGTCGAATACACCACGCTGTCGACCGCGTTCTCCAGAAGCCTCTGCCGCACCTCGGGACGGTTGAGCGTCTCGGGATCCTCGAGGTCATAGGCGAGTTCGAATGTTTCCGGGTCGATGAAAAAAGGAACCGAATATTTCGCGTAGAGTTTCCCGCGCGCTTTCCAGTTGAAACCGAATCTTCCGGTCAGGGAGAACCGCCACGCCTTGCACGCGATGGTCGGCGTCCACACTTCCGCTTCGTAGTGTCCGTACGCTTCCCCGTAGATCCTGTCGGACGAGTAATCGAGGTCGCCCTCGATCGTGGGCACTTCGAAACCGCCGGATTCCGCTCCATCCATTGCTACATCGATACGGCCAAGCATGTCCGCGTCAACCTTGCCCCGCATGTCGAGCGTGAACACGTGCCGGTGCAGGTTGAGCGCCAGCTGGACGTAGCGGTTCACCTCGAAGGCGTAACCGAAGGTCATCGTCTCCCACGAGGTGGTGACGTTGAGCGGCACGTCTATTGTTCCGCGCAGACGAAGCGAGACCCCCTCTTCTGTGGTGGTGTCGAGATCGAGAAGCGGATTTCCGAGAATGTTGTTGTAGTTGAGATAGAAATTGTGCGTGCTCGAGAAGGACGCGACACCGCCCAACATGGGGACGTCGACCCTGATCGTCGGATTTGGATTTTGTCTTGCGCCTGCGGTGGGCCGAAACTCGCCGCTGTTGAGGATCGAATCCATTCCGGGTGAGATGAATCCCGCGTACTCCCGTACGTTGAAATCCTTCCTGAGCGGGACATTAAGACCGAAAAAACCCTTGGGGTAGTCGAACGATACCTCGAACGGGTCCCGAAGCAGGTCGTAGTTGAATCCAATGCCCAGACTGGCTTCGAATGTGGGCAGTCTGACCGGAGCCTTGTCCGCCCCCGTAAGCCGAAAAAACAATGCACCAACCAGGATACCCGCGGC
>CAZGVZ010000608.1:0-3109 GCA_964529145.1 uncultured Fibrobacteraceae bacterium
GATAGACGAGACCACTTCCGATTACGACCGTGAAAAGCTCCAGGAACGACTGGCGAAACTGGCCGGAGGTGTAGCCGTACTGAAAATCGGCGCCGCGACCGAGACCGAGATGAAAGAGAAGAAAGCGCGGGTCGAAGATGCCCTGCATGCGACACGCGCAGCGGTCGAAGAGGGTGTGGTGGCGGGTGGCGGAGTGGCTCTGGTGCGTGCCGCCGTGGCTTTGGATAAGCTCAAGCTCGAGGGTGACGAGGCGATCGGGGCCGACATCATCCGGCGCGCCTGCGAGGAACCTCTTCGGATGATCGCGACCAACGCCGGAAAAGAGGCTTCGGTCATCGCCAACGAGATCAAGAACAAGAAGGGAGCCTTCGGGTACAACGCATATACCGACGCATTCGAGGATCTGATCGAATCCGGAGTGATCGATCCGACTAAAGTGACCAGAAACGCTTTGGAGAATGCCTCAAGCATCGCCGGGCTCATCCTCACCACCGAATGCATCGTGACTGATGTGCCGGAGAAAAAGGAGAAGGCCCCTGCGGGCGGCATGCCGGGCGGAGGGATGGAAGATTACTGATCCTCACGTTGTAAGGAAAAGTATTTCACGGAGGGGGACGGCGGTTGCGCCGCCCCCCTTTTTGCACTTGCAGATCGAACGATTCCACGGTTCCGGAGTACGGTCCCGGCGTTTTTCTTTCCAAAAAGATAAAAAATCGCTTTGAATTGCTTATGGCACAACCTATCTTCAATAGCGTTTAACGTAATTCCTTGATGGAATTAGGGTGTTTCATTTTCTCAAAGAGGTTTTGTAGTATGCCTACAGGTGTAGTCAAGTGGTTCAATGAGGCCAAAGGTTATGGATTCATCTCTCCGGACGATGGGTCACGCGATGTATTCGTTCATTTCTCCGCTATTCAGTCGAATGGCTTTAAGAAACTCGAGGAAGGGCAGAAGGTGCAGTTCGAAGTTGTCGACGGCGCAAAAGGCCCTAACGCTCAGAATGTAATTCCTTCGTAATAACCTTTAGAAACCACCTATTTGGACTATGGCTTGCAGTGTGCAAGCCTTTTTTTTTATGTGCCCCCCTCAGTTCAGGAAAAGGCACTTGGTCGAGAAGTCGGGATCGCAGGTCAGATTGAGCCCGAGTTTTCTCAGCCCCGCTTCGTCTCCCGGCGTGGGAATATGGGTGATGTGGACATCGCAGCCCCGGATTTCCTTCAGCTTCTCGATTGATGATTGAGCGGCCGGGTTTACGGTTCCGCTGATGCTCAACGCAATGAGCGTTTCCTCGAGATCGAGGCTCAGTCTCCTGCCGTTGAGCACGTCCCGCTTGAAATGACTAAGGGACTCGATGATGTTTTTGGGGAGGAGGTCGATTGCAGGAGGTATACCCGCCAGGTGCTTCGCCGTATTGAGGATCAGGCTTGCCGCGGCGTGCATGGTGGGGGAGTTCTTGCCGGTGATGATCGTTCCGTCGGGCAGCTCCAGCGCGGCGCCGCAATAGATGCCTTCGTTTCCCTTTCCTCTGGCGCGCGCGTCCTCTGCCGCCTTTCTCGCGGGAATCACGGTGGGGCGGTCCTCGCTTTTCGCGCCGATCTCGCTCATGATGAGCTCTGCGCGCTCTACGGTCCCCTTGTCGATGAGACCCATGGTGTACTCGCAGGAATAGCGGAAATAACGCCTGACGATCTCCTGGACCGATGCGCTGCTGACCGCCTCGTCATTGACGATACCGAATCCTGCCCTGTTGACGCCCATATCGGTGGGGGATTTGTATACGCAGGATTTGCCCGTGATTTTCTCGATGATCCTCCGCAGGAGCGGAAATGCTTCAACATCGCGGTTATAGTTCACGGTTTTTTCGTTGTAGGCCTCCAGATGATGGGAATCGATCATGTTGAAATCACGTAAATCCGCGGTGGCCGATTCATAGGCGACATTGACAGGGTGTTTAAGGGGCAGATTCCAGATCGGGAACGTCTCGAACTTGGCGTACCCTGCGGCGACGCCCCGCTTGCATTCATGGTAGAGCTGGGACAGGGAAGTAGCGAGCTTGCCGCTGCCCGGCCCCGGCCCGGTGACTACCACGATCGGTTTTGTCGTGACGATGTATTCGTTGGCGCCATACCCCTCTTCACTGACGATCGTTTCCACGTCGGTCGGGTAGCCCCTGGTGAAGCGATGGGTGTACACGCGCATGCCGCGACGCGTGAGCCGGTTTTTGAATTGGATGGCCGCCGGCTGTCCTTCGAAGCGGGTGATCACCACCGCGCAGACGTCGATTCCCCATTCCCGGAGGTCGTCGATGAGCTTGAGAGCGTCCGCGTCGTAGGAAATTCCGAAATCCGCCCGCATTTTCTTGTGCTCGATGTCATAGAATGATGTCGACCTTCTCCTTTAGGTTTTGAAGCAGACGCATCTTGATGTTTGGATCATAGCCGGGCAGCACGCGGCTGGCATGGTAATCGAACAGGAGCTTGCCGCCGAACTCCAGAAAGAGCTTGCCGCCGGACTGGTCGATTCGGCGCAGGATCTCGGCTGACTGCTCCGCAAGGTATTTTTCGTTGTCGAATCCGTTTCTCGTGGGCATTATCGATTCCTTTGTGGTGAAAAGTCGATAAAAATACATCTTTTCCACCATGAAGTTTAGAGGTCTGCACCGGAAATGGACAGCAGGACGCCTCCGTTCCCGCCATCGTCGCGAAACCGGTGAAAGATTTCGCTGCAAGGAGCGGGACGTTGTGTGTCAAAGCATCACCGCGAGGAATATAGCGGGGATGTACGGAATGGCATTGCCGCAGGTGCAGCGGGTATGGTCTTCACCTGACAGGGACGGTTCTGCGGTGCACACTTCTCAGATTCCTATATTGCCGAGCACCTGTCCGATATTGTTGATGATCCCGATCAGGGTAGGATGCGATACCTCGAACCGCCGTACCGAAAGGGTGAGTCCGTCGATGGAGTGCCGTAGCAGTTCGGAATCGGGGCTGCTTTTGACCGCTTCCCGTATCGAGGTTTCGGCGTAGGAGACTATGCTTCCGGCGTCTTCCCGGTGAGCTTCGCCCAGTTCCCCGATTTCCACCCTGAGCTGTGCGATGAGGTCAAGCAA
>CAZGVZ010000609.1:0-3107 GCA_964529145.1 uncultured Fibrobacteraceae bacterium
CATCCTCATAGAGAATATCCACAGGAATGTCCTGTGGGACCGGATCGCTGCCTGTGACCGAAATCCTCAACGCCCCTGGATCGACCTCGATGGTATCTCCCGCGACGACCACCTTTCTTTTGACCGCAGGTTTTCCGTTCAGCAGTATCGCGCCGCTTTCGATCAGGTGGTGGATCCTGGAACGCGAAATATCGAGAAATCTCGCTGCGAGCACATCGAGACGCAAACCTGCGTCCGTCTCCGGTACGATCAGTTGCCGCATAGTTTGCTGGTTTCCGTTTTTTTTATCATATTTTACCTTCGTATACAACGAACCGGTCTGAACTTTCATTCCGGTTTTCGGGTTGAAACGCGACACCCCGGAAACGGCGGGGTCGCCGCATTGAACAAGGCGCCTCTCGAAAAAAGCATTATTCCGGCAAACGCATTCGACAGGCATGGCGGAAGGCCGCTTTCTCCGGAATACGATTCTCAGGCGATTATGTGAGGTCCTGAAAGTGCATCTTCATGCTTACGTAAAAATACTCCGTTTCGGCAACGCTGCAATGGCGGCCGGCGCAGTCTTCCTGGGCGCATGGATAAGTTCGACCCGGCTTACGGTAAGCGAGGTGATCTCACTGGCGATCGCCGCATTCTGTGCTACCGGATTCGGGAATATCATCAATGACCTGCTCGATATCCGGACGGACAGGATCTGTCATCCCGATCGCCCCCTGCCTTCAGGAACCATGCGACCTGCCGAAGCGTTCCTTTACGGGCTCTTCCTCGCCGCGACATCCCTCGGCCTCTCGTATACCGTATCTCCCCGTTTCGGAACAGCCACCGCAGCCCCTCTTGCTGTTCTCGTCGCGTATGCACTCCTTCTGAAAAGCACTCCGCTCGCCGGCAACGCGGTGGTCTCGATAATGGTAGCCTATTCCCTTGTGTACGGAGGCATAGGTTCGCCGGATTTCGCGCTCCTGGTGGTTCCGGCGATTCTGGCGATGCTCCTCAATTTTTCCCGTGAGATAGTCAAGGATATACAGGACGATCCGGGGGACCGCACAGCAGGGCTCACCACCTCCGCTATGCTCTCCCGCGCCCTGCTGTACCGAATTCTCATTGCCGACAGCGTTCTCTATTTTGCACTGCTTTTTGTTCCCTGCCTGAGGGGTCGCTGCGGCCTGCCGTACGCGGGGACCGTGATCGCGGTGACGATTCCGCTCCATGCACGCCGGCTGTGGCTCATGAAATCGCCCGACTGGTCCGGGCGCGCAAGGCTCATATCCTCACTGATCAAGATCGAAATGCTTTCAGGTCTCCTTGCGCTTGCGCTGGACCGCCTGCTGAGGCATTGAAAGGCCCAGGGGCCGCCGGGGGGGAGCGCCTGCCCCGGGCAGGTCGCGCCATGCCGGGAGCAACAATAAAAACGGCGGCGAATATCCGCCGCCGCAATATCGACCTCGCATCGCACAAGACTTCAGTCGGAGGGCCCGTTTTCCGCGACTTCGTCAGCCGCGGGCGCGGAAGCTACGGCCTCAGGCTGCTGTTCCGGTGCCTTGTCGCCGGCCTCACCCTTTTTCTGCTTGCCTTTACCGGGTTTCGCGTCCGACGCGGGTTTGACTGGAAACTTTTCGAGATACTCGCGCCACAGTGACTCGTCCTTGTCCTTGAAATATTCCGAGACGCTCAAAATGATTTTCCGCCCGTCGAGATCGAATTCGATCACGCGTGCCGGCGTCTTGTCGCCTACCTTGTAGACGCGCGACGGGTGTCCCGCATCCTGTCCAAGCTGGTTGAGCGGAATGAACCCCTCCACCTCGGCGGAACAGTTGACCACTATACCGCGGTCAAGAATCCGGGCCACTTCACATTCAGGAATATCGGTGCCCACCAGGTATTGCTGCGCGAGCTGCTCCCATGGATCTTCGGAGAGCTGCTTTATCCCGAGGGAAATCCGGCGTTTTTCCGGGTCGATATCGAGGACCTTTACCTCGACGGCATCCCCTTTCTTGAGCAGCTCGCCCGGGTGATTGACCTTTTTCGTCCAGGACATGTCGGAGATATGGATAAGGCCGTCGACTCCTTCCTTGAGCTCGACGAAAGCGCCGAAAGCCGCGATGTTCCTGACTTTTCCCTTGACTACGGTGCCGACGGGAAATTCAGAAGGAACCTTCTCCCACGGATCCGGCTCGAGCTGCTTGAACCCGAGGGATATTTTCTGGTTGTCCTTGTCGATTTTAAGCACTACCGCTTCCACGATATCGCCGATTCCGACGATCTTGGAGGGATGTTTGATATGCTGCGTCCAGGACATCTCGGAAATGTGAATAAGACCTTCGATGCCTTTCTCGAGCTCCATGAAAGCACCGTAGTCGGTGATCGAAACGATCTTTCCCCGGACACGGGACCCTTCGGGGAATTTCTCCTCGATGCCTTTCCACGGGTGCTCTGAAAGCTGCTTGAGACCGAGGGAGATGCGTTCCTTGTTCTCGTTGAAATCGAGCACTTTCACTTTCAGTTTATCACCGATCGCGACGATTTCCGAAGGATGATTGACACGGCCCCAAGACATGTCGGTTATATGCAGGAGGCCGTCGACGCCGCCCAGATCGATAAAGGCTCCGAAATCCGTGATATTCTTGACGGTTCCCTCACGAACCTGACCTTTCTCCAGTTCGGCAAGGATTTTTTCGCGCATCGCGCTGCGGTCCTCCTCGAGGATGACCCGGCGCGAAACGACGATGTTGCGACGCGCCTTATTGACTTTTATTACACGGAACCTGAAGGTCTGACCGATGATGGCGTCCATGTCGGGAATCTGCCGCAGATCTATCTGCGAGCCGGGGAGGAACGCGTCCACTCCGAACAGGTCGACCACCACTCCCCCCTTGATCCTCCTTAGGAGCCTTCCTTCCACTGTTTCCTGATTTTCGAACGACTTGTAGATTCTGTCCCAGACCCGCAGGAAATCCGCGCGGGATTTGGAAAGAATGATCTGACCCTCGCTGTCCTCGACCTGTTCGAGAAAGACGTCGATCACATCGCCCGGCTTGAAATCGTGGACGTTCTTGAATTCGGAAATTGGTATGATGCCCTCGGATTTGAAATTGACGTCGACAATCACC
>CAZGVZ010000610.1:0-3106 GCA_964529145.1 uncultured Fibrobacteraceae bacterium
CCATCGGGATCCACATTCCGTGGTCATCGAGCACCATCCCGGCATATACGAGCTCTTCGATTCGAGTCGAAGACATAACAGCTCCTCACTGTCAGAAATATGAAATACTGTCAGGATTTACCAGGAGTATTCCGTCTTTCTTCTTTGAAGAAGGGGCGGGTGGATTATTTTTGAATGAGGACTTCTTTCGGACCCCTTTTTTTTTCAGTGATCCCGGAACGGGAGGTTGCGTCACTGGGACCGGATGTCCAATATTCTTGGAATTCTGCAGCAGATCGGGCTTCTTCTTTGCAACAGTTTTTTCGTCGAAGTACATGTATTTTCTTTCGCTTTCAGAGGGCTTTCTGTCCGGATTGTTCTGAAAGAAGGTCGTGTACTCCCTGCGCGCCTCATTCCATTTTCGCTGTTTTCGGTAAATATTTGCTGAAAGTTCATAAGGAACAATATCATTCGTGTGAATTCCTTTGAGTTCCGTAAGAAGAATCAGGGCTTCTTCATTTTCGCCGCGTGATATTTTTCCCAGTGCATTCAAGGCGAGAGAAGTGCGCTTCTGTTCAGCGGAAATCAGTCTGGAAAAATGGAGGTAAAGAAAACCTGCCGCGGCAGAGGTAAGAGCCACGGTCAAGATACAAAACAAATAGAGGGGAACCATGGAAGGGGCACCATGGGACGAAATGGTCTGAAGACTTTCTGCAACTGAATGTGCCTTGATTTTTTGGAGCTGGATTACGGCATATCCGCATTCGTTCGAATCCGGGAACTCCTTAATCAGCTTCTGATAGTAGGCGACTGCATCTCCGATGCGATTTTCATTATAATGAAACCGATAGGCGGTTTGATATAGTTCCAGAGGGGAGGCTTCCATGGATATTCCTTTCGCTTTCAGTAATATACCGCCCGTTTAAATCAAGCCGGTAAAAAATGTTAAAACGTATCCATGTGAAAAATTTTTCCTGAGATGGTCGGGGCCGAAAAGGGCTAATAACCCTTTTTTATATTTTTCAAGAGAGATTTGATCTGTTTGCTGGTCATATTTTTCTCCTGAGCGGGGGCAGGAATATACCGGTCACAGACAAACTTCTGTTCACCACCGAAAGAGACTACACCAGAGGAGCCGCCGGTCCGTTTTCCTTTAAATATAGAGCAGGTTTGCCTCATCTTACAATTGAAACACGAGGCTTCCCTGTCGCGGCTGAGATGAACGAACCCTTTTCGTTCCAGCTGCTCATCTTTTTGCCTGATTCGCTCGGCCGATGCTAGAGACCGGTTCTTCGCGACGAATTTGTCATGATCGAAAGAGAATCCCATAAAAAAGACCCTGTGGCTGAAAGTGGGGGAAGAATGTTCCAGTATTGAATTTAAATTATGCGCCCGGAAAACAGGGCTTAAAACATCAAAACATTACGTGATCGCCGCTGAAATATTCTGACGGAAATGCCCGCCTAAACGGCGGGCGAACGCAATGCGATATTCAATTAAACCGTTTTTTCGGTCTCTTTCCAATACCGTTTTTCATTTGAATCCGTAACCGGAAAGCATACAGCACACCCGTGGCAAAGCCTCCTACATGCGCCCACCAGGCAATATTGTTCCCTTCCTGTTTGAAATTTCCGGCATTTTTCCACTGTAACCAGAACCATAAAAGTAGAAATATGAATGAGTACACCCGGAATGAAAAGAGAGGTGGAAATCCGAAGACAATTTTTGAGAGTGGCTTAAGTACCAGCATCATTCCCATTAATCCCGCGATCGCTCCGCTTGCCCCGACAACCGGAATGGTCGAGAATGGGTCGACCGCCACCTGAGTCACCATCGAGAAAATTCCCGAGAGAAAATAGAGCAGCACGAACCGCCATGGCCCCGTAGAATTTTCAACCGCGCTGCCGAAAAGCCATAAATACCAGAGGTTTCCTGCGAGATGGAGCAGATTACCATGCAGGAAAAAGGATGTAGTCAGAACGATCAGCGAAGAGACGAGATCCCTGTCCGGATGGACCAATGTGTAGACGAAATCAAGTGGAACCAGACCGAATGCCGCCACGGAAGGGTTCTGACGAATGAAGATGGCGGCGCATACGATAATGAGTGTCAGGGTAATCCAGGGGGGGCGGCGCAGCGGTTCGTCGATCTTAATTGGCAACATGGGGGGCTCTTCGCGTGAATGCCGGTATACTTTCTATGTGCAGGTGAAGCCGTAGTGTTCGATTTATTTGTGGACAATGCGTTGTAAACACGTTATAATTACATTCAATTTTTCGGATTCCTGGTTTTTAACTTGCGTATTGGTTTTTTTGGTTATATATTTATGAAGTCAAGTATGTCAGCCCCCTTCGAACACCATCTTCATACACATTCGACAAAATAGTTCATGCAGCTTGGACTGAGTGAATTTTTGCATTGCCGTTACCATAAATACCTTTAATCTTACTTAGAGAGGAGTAAGCGTCGTATGGCACGGATCAGTAAAGCCCAACTTATCAAACTTCAGAAGAAGCTGCAGACCGATGCGGCGATCGGCGAACAGTTCGGAATTACCCGACAAGCCGTTCACCAGTTGCGTAAAAAATATGGTATAGAGTCGTCGCTGGCCGATAATCCGCAGCGCAATGCGGAAATAGTGAAGCTCTATGAAGGAGGAGCTTCCGGAACCGCTCTGGCGAAAAAATTCAAGCTTTCCATTTCCCAGACCTACCGGATCATCAACGAATCCAGGAGGAAATCCAAGAGAGCCGCGGCAAAGAAAGCGCAACCGAAAAAGAAAGCCGCAAGTAAACCGGCCGGCAAGACCGCAAAAAAAGCGGTCAAGAAACCGATGAAGAAAACAAGAAAAAAATAGTATCATCGAATACGTCTTCCAGGGTTGGGGATTTGTGACCATCGTCGCAAATCCCCCTTTTTTTTCAGGGTGGAATCAGCATATTTTTACTTCGAAAAAGAAGGAACAGGGCCGGTCGCGTGATTCGAACCTGGAACCCTTCGCGGAGATGCAATTTTGAACAGGACCACCGGGACTTTTTCAGGCAATACGGTTATCCATGACAGATCGCTTTCAATTGCGACGCTCATCATGATGGGTTCCGTGCTTCTCAGCAGGTTTTTCGGTTTG
>CAZGVZ010000611.1:0-3101 GCA_964529145.1 uncultured Fibrobacteraceae bacterium
CGCTTATGAGCCTATCTGGGCAATCGGAACAGGCGAAACGGCAACTCCTCAACAGGCCAACGAAGCCCACATTTTTATCCGGAATATTCTGAAAAACCTGTATGCAACAAATTCCGACAAAATCCGTATCCAATATGGCGGCAGTATGAAACCGGAAAATGCCGCTGAACTCCTTGCCCAGAGTGATGTCGACGGCGGTCTCATCGGAGGCGCCGCGCTCAAGGCGGGTTCATTTCTGGGTATTGTCAGACCACAATAACTCTCAAACGAAAGAAGTCTATGTTATTTGCTTTGCTGGTCATAGTTTTTGCAATTGTATGCGTATTTCTCTGCCTACTCATTCTTATTCAGTCCGACAAGGGCGGGGGCATCTCCGGCGCTATCGGCGGCGGCCTGGGCGGCGCAAGCAGCCTGCTGGGCACCCAGGATACGGCGAACATCCTCACACGCGGAACGACGATTTTCGCAACGGTCTTTTTTCTGCTCTGTATCCTCATGTCACTGGTGCTCAGCAGACAGAATATTACGGTGAACAAATCACTCCTTCAGGAACGTGCAGAAAAGCAGCAGAATTTCTCTCCCTCTTCCGTTCTGGGCGGTCAGGGTCTTCCGGTTCAGGAAGGAAGCGACGCGCAGTCCGGGAGTCAGGAAGGAGCGCTTCCGGTGCTTCCAGCTCAGGAGGAGACAGGTAAATAAGACAATTTTAGCGGTCGTGGTGGAATTGGTAGACACGCTACTTTGAGGGGGTAGTGGGCGTCAGCCTGTGTCGGTTCAAGTCCGACCGACCGCATGAATCATCGACGGGTTGAAGGAACGGACACTCCTTCAACCCGTTTTCTATTTGTGCGGAGTTCGTCTGAAACAGTATGGAACGTCTTAAAAATTACACTCTGAAGGAGGTGGCCGAATCGGTCACACGGCTTGGAGAGCCCGGCTATAGGGCGCATCAGATCATCAAATGGATCTATCAGAAACGGGTCGACTCTTTCGGTGAAATGACCACAATGCCGAAAACTCTCCGCGAGAAGCTGGCCGGCATCTTCGATATCGGCAAGCTGGGGCTCCGCGTCGCGCTGGTTTCCGAAAAGAAAGATGCCGTCAAGTTCGCCTTCAGGCTTGTCGATTCTCCGCATTACGTAGAATGCGTGCTTCTCTACGATGGAAAAAGACGGACCGCCTGTCTATCAAGCCAGCTCGGATGCGGACTCGCATGTGTCTTTTGCGCGACTGGAAAAATCGGTTTCATGCGCAACCTGACGCAGGAGGAGATCCTGGGCCAGCTCATAGGGATAAACGATTACCTGTTCTCGCAGCTTGACAAGCCGGTAACCAATGTCGTTTTCATGGGAATGGGGGAAGCCCTGTCCAATTTCGAGCGGCTTCGAACCGCTCTGGAAATCATCATGCATGAGGATACGTTCAATATCGGAGGCCGCAGGATCACGATTTCCACCGCAGGGGTGATTCCCTCCATCGAACGGCTGATGGCGGAAAACCTGAACGTGGGACTCGCTATCTCGCTCAATGCGGTCTCGGATCAGGAGCGCAGCGCGATCATGCCTGTCAACCGTACCTATCCGATCGCGTCGCTTGTCGGTATCGCGAGGAGGTATTTTGAAAAGACGGGACGGCGCGTGACTTTCGAATTCGTTCTCATCGCCGGAAAGAACGATACCGTGGAATCGGTCGCGGCTTTCGAGAGGCTGCTCGGCGGAATGCCGTGCAAGATCAATCTCATTCCTGTGAACCCTTCCGGCGATCCGAACCTCACTCCTCCCACGGAAAGAACCGTACAGTGGTTCGCCGATGAACTCCATCGCCGCGGCCTTGCGGCCACGATCCGGCAGAGTCGCGGCAGGGATATCGACGGGGCGTGCGGGCAACTCGCGGGGGGACTTCTTTGTCAATAGTCAGGACGGAGAAAACGGAATGGAGAATGGAGAATGCTCCTGCTGACTGCTTATTACTGGTCAGCGAAGGATACGTTCACCACGAAGGACACGAAGATCACGAGGGAAAGACAGAAGAAAAACTTTTCAGGAGAATGCCTGACCGAAGCCGTCTCTTCCAAGCCTTCCGGCTTACCGGTTTTCAGGCTTCCGGACAACTTCATATTGAATATTGACTACAGAATAAACATGCTCCGCCCTTGCAAGGGCTTGAGAGGCTTCGTGTACTCCGATACCCGGGCCTTCGGCTGCCTTCAGCGCTCGCCGGAGACTCCTTTCTTATTGCCTCCCGGCTTCTTCCCACTACCCACTGACCACTACCCACTGACCACTACCCACTGACCACTACCCACTGACCTACTTCCCGCCCCAGAGGGGTGCGAATTCATACTCGAGAATGTCCGCGAAGGCCACCCAGTCTTCGATTCTCTGCATTGCGCAGAGCGTCTCGAGCGAATACGCGATTTTCCGCAGATCGCGACCGGAACCGCCATTCCCCGCCAGTTCCTGTTGTACCACTCCAAGAAAACGGTTGAGAAGACGCGACGTTCCCGAGTAATCGCCCGTGCGTGCCGCAGCGACCGTCGAGACTATCAGATCCTCCACTGAGTGCTTTTCAGGAGTGGAAAAAGAGCCTGTTTTCATGGTTTGATCCACTTGCTCATGCAGTTGAAGGATGGTACTATCATCATGAACCCCATAATACTAAAGCAAAGAGCATACTTTAGCGTACACTTTTTTCCTTAGGGATGCAACATGATCGACCAGGAGGACCCTTACAGGCTGGTGCTTTTTTCGGCCCACACAGGCGCACTGTCCGCCCGCCTGGAAAGGGAGGACGGCGCCACGCTGCATCTGCACTCGATCGTAGATCCGGAAAAGGAGCGGTTCCATTTTTCGGATCTACGGTGCTGGGGGGATCGGATCGTTTGCGCTGGCTGCGGACTCGGGTACCATCTCGGGTCCATTCTATCGACTGTGAATGCGGACACCCGCGTGCTTCTTGTCGAATATTACGAACAGCTGATGGAGAGGTGTCTGACCTCCATTCCCCCCGCTCTCCGGGATCGGATCACGGTCATAACCGGTAATTCGGAGAAATGGCAGGAGCTCGCGGAGGGTTTCGTCTCCGGAGGACGGTACGTCCAGATC
>CAZGVZ010000612.1:0-3099 GCA_964529145.1 uncultured Fibrobacteraceae bacterium
CAGTTTCCTTATGCGATTTCTCAGAAATATCCGTTGCATTGAGATTTCCAAGTTCGTTGGCTATGGTGGCAAGAACCCTTTTTTCCATATCGTCAAATTCAATTCTCATCGAGTCTGCATTGGATCCCTTTGAGTAATAAAAACCCGTTTTCCCATCTGGGTAGGCATGCTCTTCGCAAAATAATAATTCCTCTGATTCCATCCTGCTGAGTAATCCTAAGTAATCCGCGGGAACCGGACCATATTCTAATTTTCGATAGGTCGTACCCGTAAGAGAAACGGTTGAAGTTTTGTAATTCAGAAAGTCCGCATAAAATAATAATTTATTAATGGTGGTTCGTGAAATTTCACCCAGGAGATCACAGAAATTGAGAACTACCCCCGCAAAGCGGGCATATTCAAACATGCGAAAGCCAGTCTTTTCAGATATCTCTTTCGGCATGCAAATCCAATCCACTTCGCCAAGATGATCCAGAAATTGATTCGCCGGTTCTTCTTGTCCCAACAGCATTTGCTCTACTCGTTTTCGTTGCCATTCGCTTATCAGATGGCCGCGACGATCCAGTAATTCACGAATCACATCTGGTTTTTCACATGCACGAATCAATGTGTCATGTGTTTGATCCTGGAGTCCCCCTTTTTCATAACGATTCATCGTTGCTTCGCTCATTCCAAGAAGTACCGCAAATGATTTTTGACTCAAGTGATATCGGTTTCGTATTTCCCGAATTTGCTCTGGTGTCAACATATCCAATCGTCGACGATACTCCGCGTGAATGGCATCAAGTACTTTCTGATCCTGTTCATCATTACCAATCGACTCACCACATTTTGAACAAACCATGGATTCCACAGGAACGGTGATCTCCTCGCCACGAACCGTGTGGGTTTCCCTTCGGGTCATGGGCTTTCCGATTACATACTCCTCACAGTGGGGGCAGAAAACTTCGCTGGTATTTTGAATCATTCCTTTCATTTTTCGCCTCCGCGTAACGGATATGTCATGGGATATTCTGCCGGATGAAATGACCAAACCAATGCTCGATATATATTCCTGCTGGCAATCTTCACCACACGAAGCTTGATGTAGATTTCCGAATTTCCCGTGCGGGCGCCAAACTCCCAAACCTCTTTGGTTTCATCGGTATCATCCGGCTTAGGCCCCGCATGATAATCTTCGGGGGTTAAACCAAGCAGGATTTCTTTTCGTTCTTGTGGTGTTATTCCAAGATCAATCAGTGCCTGAAGATTTTTCTCCCGATCTTTGATGTCATATAAATCTATATCCAAACAGCCTTTGAAAAGATTTAAAAAGCCGACAATCTCATCCCGAGATACCATTACTACCCCTCTATCGGGCATAATACTATCATATAATAGTATTATGCCAAGTGAAAAACAAACCTTTTATGATTCCAACAATTCAAACGTCTTATCTTATTGTTTTACAAGATGTTATGAGGCATGAAAATAAAACGACGTTCGCTCTTGGTTGTGATGGACACCATTTTTTTGTGAAGCAAGAGGTTTCGTCTTAACTTTTCTCTAAACTACGCATCGATTTACCCGATCAGTTCCGCTTTTCGTTTTTCGACCATTTTTTTGCGGTCTTCGGGCATGTCGGGTTCTGCCAGCAGGGCATCGCAGCCGTCGATGAAATAGTCCCTCGCAAAGCCGCGATCGTATACCCGCTGCTCGGGGGAACGGGTTTTCGCCGTCTTCAAAAAACCCTCGAAGTCGTTGAAGTAACTGCCGTAGATGTGGAACGAGTCAGCGATGTGCATGTACTCGCCCGGTTCGACGCCGACGGCTCGGGCGACCATTTTCTGCAGTTCGCAGAAGGCGTACATGTTCATGAACGCGGCTTTGAACGCGTCGTTGGACCGCATGTGGACGTTCATGTGCAGGCGGCCGTCCGCTTCGGAGATGCGGAACCACATCCGCTGCAGGCATGCGGGGTCGCCGATGTTCATGTCGTTCCACACCTGCCACGTGACCGCCTGTGCCCGGCGCGTGTGGCCGGTTTCTTTGAGCTTCGCAATCACGCCGGCAATCTGGTCGAACACGCCCTTTTCCGGCACGAGATACTCGAACAGCCTTTCGTGGTATGTGTATTCCCACTTGCCCACCGACGGGTCCACCCAGTGATCGTGCACGCCGTACAACACCTCGCCGCGATATTTTTCCAGATCGTCCAAACCGCCCGGAAACGCGCGGTGAATGCCCGGCTCCTCGAAGGGCTTTCGGACATGGATGAGGGCTGTCACGTCGCGGCTTTTGGGGTCGCCGGGCTTGTCGTATTCGGTGGCAAACTGCTCACCCTCTTCCCAGCAGGCGATGACGGCTTTTTCCCAGGCGAACGGCAGATAATCTTCGACGATGTGGATTGACTTCATCCTTGTGCTCCTTTAGACAACGGGCGTGTTCCGTCACGCCCTGAAGGAGAAATCTACCCGACGAACCCGCGATTCGCAAGTATGCGCTGAATTTGTCCTCCTGGGTTTCCAACAGCGCTTCCCATTTCTCCTTGGGACGGATACACTTAGGTAATGATGTCACATTCACAAGAAGAAACGGTGGTTCTGGGCGAGGGCAAGTATTTTACATTCCTGCGCAAAGGCACGTGGGAGTTCGTCAAGCCGAAGAATTTCACCGGCGTGGTGCTGATCGTTCCGATCACCGACGACGGCAAGGTGGTGCTCATCGAGCAGTACCGCGTACCGATGGGCTGTAATGTGATCGAAATTCCCGCGGGCCTGATCGGCGACCAGGCGCACCTTCTCGACGAAGATCACGCCGTCGGCGCCAACCGCGAGCTGCACGAGGAAACCGGCTACGAGGCGACGCACATGGAACTGCTGACCAACGGCGCACCGTCTCCGGGATCGAATACCGTGATCCTGTCGATCTACAAAGCCACCGGCTTAAAGAAAACAGGCCCCGGCGGCGGCGACGAAACCGAGAATATCACCATCCACGAAGTGCCCATCCCCGAAGTGCGCACCTGGCTGAAACAACGCGAAGCCATGGGCAACGCCATCGACCTGAAAGTATATTCAGGCCTGTTCCTGGCGGGGATTACGGCGTAATAGAATACCG
>CAZGVZ010000613.1:0-3092 GCA_964529145.1 uncultured Fibrobacteraceae bacterium
GATTAGGCATTACTCTTCGGAAGAATTCGCGTCATCTTGCATATTTCAATCCGAAACCATACGGAAAAAGGGGAGTCCCTCCGGAGCCTTTCTGCTCGTCCGCATAGTCCGGACCGGAGTTGATTGGAATCTGTGAGGCGGAAGAGGGCCAGCAATGGGTAAGTCTTCCGGTGAAATCGTACTCCCCGAAGAGGAGGTCTGCGACACCTCCTCCTTCGCCGCCGGGAAGCCAGGCGGCGACCACGGCTTTGCACCAGCCGATTTCGGTATCTATCACCATTGGACGACCCGTGATCATGACCAGAACGACCGGTTTGCCGCTTCCGTGACATTTTTCGATAAGGAATGCGTTCGGGCATTCCGAAAGATCCGGGATTTCGCAATCTCCCCATTGCTCCGCATAAGGATTTTCCCCGATCACTACGACGATCTTGTCCGCATCGGCTATCCCGCTGCCGTCCTCACTGAACGTGACTGTACCGCAACTCTGCCGGAGACCCTCCAGAATGGTCAGACCGGCGATGCCGCCGTGTTCCGTACTTCCCTGCCAACTGATAGTCCAGCCGCCGCATTGAGCCCCCAGGCTGTTCGCCCAGGGTCCGACCACCGCGATGCGCTCTTCTTTTTTGAGCGGCAGGGCCCCGTCTTCATTTTTGAGGAGCACCAGGGATTTGCGTACGCACTCACGGGCGACCGACCTGTTTTCGGAACTGCCGATACGCGATCTGAGCGCCGCATCCGAGTAGGGATGTTCGAACAAACCGAACCGCAGTTTGATGCGTAATATGCGCCGTACCGCATCATCGATACGGCTGATCGGTATAGTCTGGTTACCCACGCACTCTTTAACGGAATTGATGAACTCACCGCAATTCCAGTCGCCGACGATCATGGCCATATCGAGCCCGGCATTGATCGCTCGGGCGACGCAATCCGGTTTGTAGCTTTCGCAGGCTCTGGCGATCGCATCCCAGTCGCTGATGCAGAAACCATCGAAGCCAAGCTCGGTCTTGAGGATCGACGTGAGCGCATGACGATCGAGCGTCTGGGGCCAGCTGCCGTCGCCGCGGATCCAGGAGTGGTACGAAGGCATGACTGTCGCGACGAGTTCCCTTACCGCAGCCGCATAGGGAGGAAGATGTACAGCACGCACGGTGGTTTCCGATACGTTCAATTCTCCATTGTTGATTCCGTCTATGGTCCCTCCGTCTCCAAGGAAATGCTTGGCGCATGCCGCGACGGAGCTCGTTTTCGCCATATCTCCGTCACCCTGCAGCCCCCGTATATAGGCTGTTCCCAGTAAAGTGTTGATTTCAGGCGTTTCACCAAAACCTTCATAGGTGCGCCCCCATCGTTCGTTTCTGACCGAGGCGATGCAGGGCCAGTAATTGAAACGTATGCCGATGCCCGCGCACTCTTCTGCGGTGATCCGTCCTACTTTTGCGATGAGCGCGCTGTCATATGTGCAGCCCAGGCCGATGTTATGGGGAAAAACGGTGCATCCGTCGATCTCTCCGACTCCGTGGACGCAATCCTGCCCGTACAGAATCGGAATTCTCAGTCTGGAAGAGGTCATCACCGCATTTTGAACCCGGTCGATCGCTGTCGACCATGCGTCCGGAGTGTTTGGCTGTCCTAAGGCGGATTCATCGCTGCCGCCATTGAAAACCGAACCGATGGCCATGGATGCGATCTGTTCGTCTGTCAGCCTGCCGGGATGGGTGTTGGTGAAATTGATCTGTGCCTGCACCATCTGGCCGGCTTTTTCATCGAGGGTCATGAGCGCGAGGATTGAATCCGTTTTCCGCGCGATAAGTGCTTCGGCGGCGGTGACCCTCAGCACGATTTCGCCGAGATCCCTGCCTTTGGACGGAAGAGGAATTGATTTCGGCTCATATCCAATTCTGCGGATCGAGAGATCCGTTTCCGATGATCTGGTTTTCAGAAAGCCGTGACGTTCCCGGATGATCGCGGACCGTGACTCACCTGCAACCGGCCAGGGTGACTTCGTCAGAAGAAGCGAAGCGGCGGCTGTCTCGTTTTCGAGTTCCGCGAACATCAGGTAAACGCCGGCGGGAATACGGTGCGGGATGAGCTGCAGAAGCGAAAGGAAATGGCTTCCGGCTTCAAGCTCGCTATGATGGAGATTCATGATTTTTCTCCCATCGAGGGAGAACAGACTGAATCGTAGCTTCCGTGTTCCATCGGAAAATACCGATAGTTTTCCATTTGAAAAACCTATTGGCCTCAGGTGATGATCGGTTTTCGGCCGGGCAACCTCCGTGGTGAGAGTCAGGCTGAAATATCCGGTCGAATCAGTGTAGGCTTCCACCGGAGGTACCGACCGAACTGTCACGGTTGCATTCGCGACGGGCCTGGGGGGTGTTCCGCCGTCGACCACATGACCCGAAAATGTGGAACCAAGGGTAGACAATGAGCAGCCGATGAGCGCAAGTGTCAGATATCGATATTTCGCCATGTTGGAATCCCCTCCGATGATGTCCAGGACTGCTGCCCGCCTCGTACGGCCCGGGTCGCGTATGAGGAATTCGGTGCGATTCACCCTTCTCTCCGTGGATGGACAAAGGTATTATTTCAGTGTTCACGCAATCCTTTCGGTTCATCTCCGGAGACGCCTCTTCATCTTCAGGCGGCGGCCCTGATCCTGCTTTCGGACCCTTGACCCTTTGGCGGTCCGGTGCTACAATGAAACTCCGGTGTTTCGCCCACGGAGGCTTCACTCAACTTTCGAGATGATGAGATGGTCAGCCTGGTACTGATGGCCGAGAACGAGCGCGAGCGGCAGATTCTCAATCTGGCTTTCGGGCAACAGGGAATGAGGGTATTGCTTACCCAACCCACCTACCGGAGCTACATACTGGTGATGCAGTACATGCCCGACATCATCGTTATCGAACTGCCCCATTTTCGCGCAGAACAGCTTGGATTCATTGGAAGAATACGCTCCTACAAACGGACCTGCTCCATTCCGATCATTGGTTACGGCGACAGGGCCGACTCAATGGAGTTAAAAGGGATTCACGATCAAGGTGTATCCTGCTATATCGAACGCCCGCTTACGTTCGATGCTT
>CAZGVZ010000614.1:0-3090 GCA_964529145.1 uncultured Fibrobacteraceae bacterium
CTGCATCATCTTTGCCCGCGCGGAGGCCTTTGCCTTCAAGAACAAGCCGCTTGCAGTGCGATTCACCCCAGAACGTCTGCCCATACTCGCAGGTCTGGTAGATGGTGCTGTCGGCAAATTGAGCGAGGAATCCATACCAGAGGCTATTATCAACCTGGTTAATTGATGCGGAAAAATCGTTATGCATCGCGATCCATCCTCAGGGGACTTGTTGTGCTTCATCATGTATCAGAATCGGCGTGAGCCGGGGCCGCAGTCTCTCCAGAATCCTTCTTTTCATGTCCATGAAACCGGACAACCATTCGTATGATCCATAGCATTTCAGAAGGATTTCAAAAGATGTGTCAAATGGAAAAGCTTCAAAACGCCCGAAAACGGTTCCCAGAGATCCCTTTTTCATGGTTACGGGCCTTGTGGAGAAAAAATGACGGTATCCCGCTTCTCTGGCAAGAATAACGATATGGTCGTTGTATTTGCCGAAAGGAAAACTGAAAGAGGAAATTTCTTTTTCGCAGATGGATTCGAGGATCTTTTTGGATCGCGTCAGTTCCATAAAGCACTGTTCTGCCGGCATCGCGCACATATCGGAATGTGATATGCCATGTGAACCTATCTCGCAGAATCGTGAAGCTGCCTTTATCTGCTCCTCGTTCATGATGATTTCATCTTCCATATGATAAAGATGATTGGTGGACCAGTCCGGTTTTCTTCCGATATAGCCGGTAGGTATGAAAATCGCGGCATTGATGTGATGATGATGAAGGAGGGGAATCGCGTTTTCGAGAATACTGGCGTACCCGTCGTCGAAAGTGATGAAGAGTCGCTCTCCACGGGATTCCGGTAATGAAAGTGCATCGAGCGATTCGATCATCGAAAAACGGGAAAAGACAGAGATATGTTTCTTGAAAATCGAGGTATCACTCTTTTTTATGTAGTGGTACATCAGAATGGAAATCCGATCGTGAATGCGGCCGGACCCCGGGAAAGAAACACAGACCGATTTTAGGCATATGTAACGAAGGAAACCTATGACCGCAAAAATGATTCTCTTGAATAGAAATGCTGAAGCTATCCTTTTTTTCATTAACATCCCCTGAAATGCGGGTACGGAAAGGTTCTACAATATTCCGGTCATATCGATGGAGCGGATCGGACGAAGTTTTCCGGAATGCAGAAGAATGCTGTACCAGCTGAGCGTAATCTTGATTTTCGCCTTTTCTGATCGTGCGAAAGTCGTAATGAATGCGATTCCGTTGGTCACGATTCTGATGAGATGGTAGACGACCCTAAGCATCATATATGCCTGGAATGAAACCGGACCGTAATATTTTTTCCAGTAGAGTATTCTGGATTTTTCGAGCAGCAGCGAATAGCGGTATGGACTGCCCTTGGAACTGCTTCCGGAAAAATGATAGATGCTTGCTTCAGGATGATAGATGATTTTCCAGTGGGCTTCACGAATTCTCCTGCAGTAATCCCTGTCCTCTCCGTAAAAAAAGAATGCATCGTCAAGAAGACCTATCTGCCGAATGACCGATAAACGAATCAGCCAGAAACAGCCCATAACCGTATCGACCGGCTCGGTTCTTCGTTGTGAGTATCCGGTAAGCGATGGAAAGAGATTATCTAGAAAAAAGGCGCGCATAAGGGTGTTGAAAAGTGTGATCTCCTTTGCGACCGTAATCTGTACTGAACCGTCGGCATTGAGCACTCTGGGAGCTATAAGACCGGCATCCGGGTGATTCCTCAAATACCTGAGAAGTTCGGGTAGACAGCCAGGCCTGATTACCACATCGGTATTTATAAGACATACGAAATCACCCATGGCGGACTTTATCGCTTCGTTGTTTCCCCTGGCAAAGCCGAGATTCTCGGAATTTCGAAGCAGGCGTACATTGGGATATGTCGTCTCGATCGCATTCGCCGACCCATCGCTTGACGCGTTATCCGCCACGATGATTTCAAATGCTGATTCACGACAATCGTCGACTATGCTCCGTATGCATTGAAGAGTAAGGTCCCGCGTGTTCCAGTTTACGAGGATGAAACTGATTTCAGGATTCATCGGGCTCTCTTTCAGGAAAAGTATTTACAGCTTTTACCGATAGTTGTGTTTTTTCGTCAGGTATAGGGGGTGTCCGGGAATCGTCATGGGAGATTGAACCGGTGCAACCGATCATGGCCAAAAGAAGGTAGTAATAGAACATGGATTGGTCGAAGTACCGTACGGAAAGGAATGTGAGAGTGTGGGAAAAAAGCGAAGTACCGAGTACCCAAAAGAGCATTTTATTTCTGAAATCGTCTGTTGGAGTCGAGGCAAGATTTTTTCCGAGTATTCCAAAGCTCGCGATTATCATCAAAATGAAAAAGAGCATCGTGAAAATACCACCGTTTACTCCCTGTTTTATATACTGGTTGGTTATATCGGTATGGTTAATGCTCCAGAATACACCGGTGGGCATCCAGTGCCTTGTTTCCGCGGTTCCCATGAGCCACCATTCGTGAAAGTGAAGAATGGCGCTGTTGATCAATTCGGCGCGATGCCATCCCGTACTGCTACCCGTAAGATCGACTCTGGCAATGAGATACCAGACGGGGGATCTCATAAACAGGTGGAGAAGCAAAAGACTCGCAAATATGCTCCATCGAATCACTCCGAGTCTTTTCCTCAGCGGCCATGCGGCGAATCCGCAAATTATCAGGAAAAGACTCATGAGGGGACCGCTCGATGCGGTAAATACGACTATCGCCACTGAAGCGGCGGCTCCGGCAAAAACGAGCGATCTGGGGTAATGCCTGTGTACAAAGAGTATCATACTCCAGGGGGAGGAGGTGGCCGCGACGGTCCCTGCGAGAATGGAGTGACTGAAAGGTCCCTGACAACGGACTCTGCCGTTCCTGACTTCCGATAATTGAGATACGGATCCCAAATAGGAAAAGGGATTGAAGCCTTTCAATTTTTCAAAAAACATGCCGATGAAAAGTATTGAAAACACGATTGAAATAGTTCTGAAGAGATCGACGATATCCCCGGTATCGCGGATTAGAAAACGCAGGGAGAAATAGGTAGCGAAAAAATCGTAGGTTTCT
>CAZGVZ010000615.1:0-3085 GCA_964529145.1 uncultured Fibrobacteraceae bacterium
TCATGGAAGGCAAAGGTACTCCGGCAGAGGGCTGGAAGGAAGCGATCGAAGAGGCATACGCCACAGGTGAAACGGACGAATTTATCAAACCCCGATGCATCGATTTTCAAGGAATCAAGAAAAATGATGCTGTAATATTCTTCAATTTTCGGTTTGATCGTACCCGACAGCTTACCAGGGCAATGGTGGATCCGGAATTTCCGCACTTTACACGTCCCTTTCTGCTGGACTGTTTCGTCGCAATGACCCATTACTACGATAACGGCCGTTTCGACGAGGCATATCCTGAAATGCAGAACGCGAATATTCTCGGAGAAGTGCTGGCCAAAAGCGGGCTGCGGCAGCTCAGGTGTGCGGAAACAGAAAAATACGCCCATGTAACCTTTTTCTTCAACGGCCAGAAGAATGATCCGTTCGAAAACGAGGACCGTATCCTCGTGAACAGCCCGAAAGTCGCCACCTACGATCTCAAACCGGAGATGAGCGCGTTCGAAGTCCGTGACAAGCTCGTGGAGGCGATCGACAGCGGAAAGTACGACGTAGTCATCTGCAATTTCGCCAATTGCGACATGGTGGGCCATACCGGCGTCTACGAAGCTATCATCACAGCGGTTCAGGCCGTCGATACCTGCGTCAATGACGTGGTACAGGCGGCGCTCCGGAAGAGCGGTGTATGCATCCTCACGGCAGATCACGGCAACGCCGAACAGACGAAACTCGGGGACGGATCTCCGATGACAGCGCATACGACCAATCCCGTACCTTTGACCATTATCGGTTCAGACGCTAAATCACTCCGGGAAGGGGGCAGGCTCTGTGACATCGCTCCCACCATGCTCGAACTGCTCGGTATAGAAAAACCGAAGGAGATGACCGGAGAGTCGCTGCTGGCCGGGTGAACCTTAGTTCTTAGCGCAAGCGGGCGACCCTTTGTTTGACAAAACCAGCAAGCCGATCTATTTTTTGGATCCGTCTTTAATCCGGCGAAAGACCTCGTCATCACATCACCCGCTTTTCGCGCCGGGAACACGGGCGCATGCATTCCTGAAACTCGAACCAGGGGGAACAATGAATCGACGCGGTATCATTCTGGCGTTGTTGTTCATGTCGGCACTTACAGAGAGCGCCATCGCGGATCCGAACGGGGCTGTTCTCTACAGAAACGGTCAACGGCTCGGAAGGCACAAGGTTCCGGCTTCGGCCGAACACCACTATTTCGGGTATCTCGAAGGGCCCGCATGGGAGAACAAGTACAGCGCTTTTCGCGTGTACGTCGACAAGGACGACCGAAACGCCCTCGATATCATTGGTAAATTCAAGGAAGAAGCCATCCTGCAGCACTTCACCGACCCCTCGGTCGACGAACACGGTGACTGGCCATGGGGAACCGACATCCTGAGCGTAGGTTCCTCGATGGGACTCGGGTCATTCCGGCTGTTCGAGAACAACAACTGGATCAATCCCCAGATTCCCGAGAACCTCGACAGTCTGGTGGTCACGATTCTCGATTCATCGGTGCAGACTCCCAAGGTCGAAATCGGGTACCATGGATGGAACGTGGGGGGCGCCAAAATAACCGCTACCTGGACCCTCACCACAAATCTCGACCAACGGCCCACGCAGTGTGAACTCGCCATCACCGGCGACTACTCCGGCAAGGTCGTGGTCGGAATGGTGAACCATCGTGAAAACAACAACAACCCCAACAGGAGCAGCGTCACGCTTATCCAGGACGAGGACCCGCCGCTTCTGGCGACACTAGGTAAACAAGGTGGTCTGTCGGAAGGTTACGCAGATACGCTGCTCATGGCCATCGCGGCCGAGAAGTCCTACTTCGACTCGTTTGTCAAGCAGGGCACGACCAATCTCGGCATGGTGCTCAAGCCCGACGCGGACAAAAAAGTGAAGTGGTCCTTCGCTTACAGCTGGGCTCGGGAAGCGAATCCGCTCTTCAGAGATCCCGACTGGAAAGAAACTCTCGTCCAGACTACGGCGGTCCTGAAGCCGGCGGCCCCAGGAACATGCGCAGGCACACACATGAAGCCGCTTGTCGAAACGGAATCGGTATCGGGCGCATTTTTCGATCTGTCCGGAAAGAGGGTCAACCGGACTGCAGGCACCTCCGGATTGAGACCCACCGGTGTTTGCATCATCAAGACCCCTGGGGGTTCTCTCGTGGGCCGGGTGCTTATTGAGAGGTGACGATCAGGGTGAGCTTTATATTCTGTCAATAGGAATACCGGTTATCGTAAGCTTCATATCAGCGGCATGGACATGCAACGAAACACTGATCGCCATGATCAGGGCGGATGCAGCTCGCATGCTTTCCAGCCGCGTTCTGCTTTAGTCAGTTTCTCTTTTCCCCGAACCGCTCACGCGACGCCCATAAACCGCTGCCCGGAGACGAAATGAAATAGATCTCCTCGCCATCTGGCATACGGTTGTGTCCTTCAGTGAGTCGTGCCGGATCATACCGTTCGATCATCTCCCCGATCGGCGCATACCCGAATCCGGCTCCCTCAACGGCGGCCCGTTCGAGGCCTCCTGTGCAATAGGTTATGGTGAACCGCCCTTCCGAAGAACCATGTATGAGGTGGGCGGCCGCACTGAGATTCTCTTTGAGTTCGTCATGATGTCGCACTGCGGTTAGCGTCGCGGAGGTGCCTCGGTAACCGAATCGCCGTATCAAACGGTCTATCTGCGGATCTTCACCGAAAATCCGGACTCCCGGGGCGAGGACAACCAGCTCGCCGCCGTCCGCGATCGCCATCCGTGTTCGGTAGATGCTCTTGTTGCCGAGCCAAGTACTCTTGAACTCACACGGATCGAGGTGCACCACCACCTTGACGAGCGATTTTTCCAGAACGTGCATGTTCACTTCTTGCGACAATTTCACTGCCTTGAAATAGCATTCGCCGTCATCGCCGGCGAAAAATCCACGCACTTTGAGCTCTCCACATTCGTCCATGCCGAGCACTGTGATCAGGTGCACGATCGGGAGGTCCCGCAAAGAAGAACGTACCGCTTGATCGAGCACTTTCCTTACAGGAGAATCCGCTCTTCCCATGATCCGTTCCATACCGTA
>CAZGVZ010000616.1:0-3082 GCA_964529145.1 uncultured Fibrobacteraceae bacterium
GATGAAACCACGGCCGTATCTTCCGCGGAACAAGGTTCGGAATAGATAACCGGGGCACCGCCGGAGAGCAGGATGATCAGGAGGATATACGGCAGCAGTGTCATCAAATCATCTCCTGGAGAACCATGAAATCCGGTTCGCTTCGTTCGAAAAGGAGTTCTTGAATCCGACATGTATGCGGCCCGGATTGCGCGTATCGTCCATATTGCGTGCCCATTCGAACGAGACGGTGCCGATCCGGGATGGTAGCCGGACACCGAGGCCGTATCCCAGCATTTTCCGGTACGGATCTGTCAACGCACCGGTAAAACCGATCCCCCCGTCGGCAAAAACATAGATCGCGGCATTGTGCTGAAAATAATAAAGATATTCGGCCTGTCCGTAGAGAACGGTTCTGAACGCGAATTCCAGTTCCGCATATCCACGGATCGAAGAGGCACCGCCGACGCGGTACATTTCCGACGGTACCAGATTGTCTTCACGGGTGAATATGTGTCCGGACATCCCCCTGACAGTCAGTGCCTGGTGCCTGAAGAGAGGAATCTGCCCTCCGGCCGAGAAATCGAGATGGGAGCGCCGGAACGTCTTCTCCTTGCGGGTCAGACCACTTCCGGTTGCGACAAGCAAATGCCTGCTCCAGGCGCCGTCCCTCAACGGCTCGGGGCTGCGTGACAGGACCAGATCGACGCCTATGAACGAGCGGCTCTCCTGGCCGTCTTCAGTAGACCGGGAAACATTGTTCAGGAGCAGATCCATTCCGCCAAGCCATCGAACGCCCAGCTCGGAATAGAATCCGAGGCCTCCATAGAGGTACCCGTATTCCCTGCTGATCACTTCGAGACCCCCTTTGGCGTCGATCGTGAGGGGGAGGCCGAACAGCCGCGGTAAGGAAAGCCGCAGATCGAGCCGCTGACGTTCCCGCTCGCCGGCGTACGCGAGCTCCGCCTCCTCTCCTGCGCGGAAAAGATTGACAAAAGAGAACTGCAGGTTGCCGTTGACACGGGGGGTTTCGCCGTCTCCCGCTTCAAGGCCGAGTGCTCCGTCGAGTCCCATCCCGGAACGGTCACGGATCATGAATGGTGCCGTGATTAATCCGAATTGGCACGCAGAATCCCCGGGCAGGGAAGAGATCAGGGGAGGAAGTGCCGATACTTCGGTTATGTAACTCCGGGAGCGTAAGCGTTCGAGTGACTGCTCGATCGCTTCGTGATCGAAAAAAGCGCCAGGCTTCACTGCAATGTCACGTATCAAGAGGCTTTTGCCTGTGGAAAACAGTCCTTTGAGTTCGGGCACGGCGAACCGGTATCTCCGATCGGGATCGATATGGAATACCAGGTCCACCGAATCGCGGCCTTCCACATCCCGAAGCTCGGTTGACACGGAAACGTAAGGATACCCATGGCGGGTAAAGAATCTGCCGACCGTCTCGGCCCTGTTCCGTACTTCGGCGGCATCGAACGGACGGGGAGTGAATACCCGCTCCGGCAGTTCCGGGACACCTGCGGCAGGTCTGCGATTCACGATAATCTCATTCCGCACTATCGTTCTGCGGCCGGGAATCACCACGCAGGAGTTCACGCCTGCGGTATCCCAGTCAGGATGAAAAAAGCCGGTGGAATCCAGAAATCCGTTAACGATAGCGTATACCCGCTCCCGGCGTTTTCCGGGACTCCCGTCTCCAGGGTTCGCAGGTGTCTTCAGGCGCTCTTCGAATGCACGGCGGAAAGCGGTGCAATTAAAATTTTTTTTTGATACGGTCCGGCAGCTGCATGCGGTATCACGGATCGTGATCTTTGCTGAAGGCGGAACTTGTTCAGAGACGGTGGTACCAAGAAGTGCACTGGTGAGTAGTACTGCTGAAAGAATGGCTTCCTCCGGTTATTGAGCCCATTACACTGCAGGGCTGCATCCGGATCGGACAAAACTGGCCCGGTCTCCGGAAAGAAAAAAGAGGGTTTCAGCCGCCCTGCCGTTTTCGACGTTCGAGGATCTCCTTGCCTTTCACCGAGTATTTGGCGACCGGAACTTCTTCGAGACGTTCGACCGGAATGGGTTCACCTGTCACTTTGCAGATTCCGTACACGCCGTCTTCGATCCTCTGCAGGGCTTCATCGATCTGCTCAAGGTATTTCTGCTGCCGTTCTGCGAGCCCCATAGAAAACTCCCGCCCGTAGGAAAGAGAAGCCACATCCCCAAGATGATAACTGTACCGGGATATCTCACCGGATGAATCGGAAATTGACTGCTTGAGATTGCTCTGCTGGAGCTCATCCATCTCCTCGAGAACCTTGTTTTTTTCCGACAACAGTCTATCTTTAAAATATTGAAGCTGTTTTTTGGTTAATTTCTTGACCATGTTTCCTCCTGCATGGAGTGGGCTTCCGCAAAAAGAGTAAAAATAGATATATTGTCCTCAATCACACAACGTTTTCATCTTTTTTACTCGGGTCTGACGCAGTGTCCGACCCCACATTTCTTTGGTCTCCAATAAAGTACTTCGTGCGGTGCTTCCTTTTTATGCATGAAACATGCCAGCTGCGGTCAGCTTTTTACCTGTTATGCAGCCGCCCTCATTTTCATAATTTATCTCCCTGAGGCTTTCGCTTTATCTATTTTTAGGTTCCTGAATCCAAATCCATACAAACCCGTATCCGATGGAAAACAGCACCTCGCGATGTGCATAACATAGAGAGTCCAGATTTCAATGACCAGAGTCCAGGAAGCCAGGGCGGGTTCCCTCACCCGAGAGTTTATCGAGGCGGCGAAGCGGGAGGGCCTCGATCCTGAAAGGTTTACCGCACGTATTGCCGACGGAACGATTGTACTGGTAAGAAATTCCGGCAGAAACATCCTGCCTCTGGTAATAGGAGCTCCTGCCCGCATAAAGATAAACGCGAACATCGGAACCTCTTCTTCACGCTCGGATGTCAGCGAAGAGCTGGAAAAAATGGAGACCGCGGTACGGTGTGGGGCAGATGCGGTGATGGATCTGTCCACCGCGGGAGATGTGGCGTCCATTCGAGGCAAACTGCTCGCGAAGTGTCCCGTGGCGCTGGGAACGGTTCCTTTATACGAGATGGCG
>CAZGVZ010000617.1:0-829 GCA_964529145.1 uncultured Fibrobacteraceae bacterium
GCTCGATTACGAGGATCCCCATGTCGACCAGCTCACGGAATCCCCTGATGGTGCGGTTGGCCCGGTTTCCCTTCTGCATGATGAGCTCCACATTGTCGACGATCGGATACATCCATGGCGTCAGTTTCTCCTCGACGGTTCCCGGCAGGTATCCGATATCCTTGCCGAGGGGAAGCGTCGGCCTGGAAACCAGCACGCGCGAATAGACGTTTTCATCGACGGTTTTGTAAAGACTCGCCGCGACCGCGAGCAGAGTCTTTCCGGTACCGGCCTTTCCGACGAGGGTGACGAGCTGGATATCGTCATTGACCAGTGCATCCATCGCGAAAAGCTGTTCGCGATTGCGCGGAGTTATGCGCCATGCTCCCTCCCGCTCCTCCGATTTCAACCGTACCACCGCGCCCCGGCCGGCATCGAAACGGCCGTAAAGGGGTTCGGTCTTCCCGTCGTTTCCGGCTAGCACGACATACTGGTGAGGAAGGAATTTTTCCTCATGTGACAAATGGCCCGTAGTGCGGAACTGCGCGAGCTGTTCACCGGTGCAGCGAACTTCCCTGTACCCTGCATACAGTTCGTCAATGGCTACGACATCCGACTCGTAGTCTTCCACCGCCAGGCCCAGAGCGTCCGCCTTGATTCGGAGGTTGATGTCCTTGCTGACGAAAATGGTCGGGATGTCAAGATCGTGCTCCCTGACTTCGAGAGCGATCGCCAGGATCGTGTTGTTCCGGTCGCGTCCCCGGAGTTCCTCGGGAAGACGGCGCAGTACGGAGCCGGTGCTCATCTTGATGAAAAGCAGACCGCCGTTGTCGAGAGGTATCCCGGACGA
>CAZGVZ010000617.1:839-3078 GCA_964529145.1 uncultured Fibrobacteraceae bacterium
TACCGGCGCGCGCTGACGCAAATTGTCGAGAATGCGCGACGTCTGGCGGGCGCTTCTGCCGATTTCACTGAGATCTTTCTTGAAATGATCGACTTCCTCTATCACCGGAATGGGAATGATCACCCGGTTCTTTCCGAAATTGAACAGCGCCTGGGCGTCATGCAGCAATACGGTGGTATCGAGTATGTAGTTTTTCATGGCTGGTCCATAGGTAAAGGGAAACGGCTCAGAATCGGGAAAACGTCTGCAGGAGGGAGCACCGGGAGCGAGGCCCCCGGTGCTCCCTGATGCACAAACCATGCCAAATATAGTACCTGTCGATTCTCCAGGGCCATCGCGAACACTTCCCCCGAAATTCACCCATTTATTAAATTATTATCTGGGTTGGGCGATTTCCCTTCGCGATGAGACGGAAGCTGTAAGCGAATATGCCAATGTATATATGCCCGACATACCTTACGGTATGCCTGCGCTCTTTGCATGCCGTTTCAATTCGACATCTTCCTTCCATCATCACGAGAATCGCCCGAGTCAGGTATTGGATTCGACTCTCGTCAGGGTTGCGCGGAGAAATCGGAGTGAAGCGGCGCGATCGCCCTTCCAACAGGTGATGCGGCGCATCGACTCCCTGAGTGCCCGGGTGTTTCACGTTTTTACCTCGCCTTAACTGGAGCATACTCATGCATTCCAACGATCTCGAAGATTGCCGGCGTGAACTCGAACGCGCCCGTTCCGAGCTTCTGAGCCTTCAGACAACCGCCAGGGAACTCAACAGGATCAAGGAGGAGCTGAAGAGGGGCGAGGAGAGGTACAGGGCCATTTTCGAATACACCGGAACCGCGATGATCGTCATAGATGAAGACATGACTATCACCATGGCGAACCACCGGCTCGAGGAAATCGCAGGATGGGCCCACGAAGAGAGTTTCAAGCGCCGTAAATGGACCGAGGTAGTCGCCCCGGAAGATATCGAGCGGATGAAAGAGTATCATACTAAGCGGCGTATCGCCCCGGAAACGGTTCCAAGCGAATACGAGTTCCGCCTGATCGACGGAGAGGGCAACAAACGGGACATGATGCTGAACGCCACCATGATACCAGGCACCGACAGCAGCCTTGTTTCCCTCGTGGATATCACTCATGTCAAACGCAAGGAGCGCGCACTGCGCGAAAGCGAGCGCCGGTACAGGGAGCTGTTCGAAAACGCGACCGATCTCATCTTCACCATCGACACGGACGGCAATTTCACGTCTGCTAACAAATCTGCGCTCACGACCTTCGGGTACGACGCCTCGGACATACTCACGACGAATATCCGGCAGCTCGTGGATCCCGCCTATCACAGACTCGCCTTTGAAAAGATCGCGGACAAAATGTCGCTGAGTTCCCCGTCGGACCGATACGAACTGCTCGCGCGCACCCGCGAAGGAAAACCTGTCTGGATCGAGGTGAGCACCCGTATTATCCGTGAGGCCGATCATACGGTCGGGATTCAGGGCATCGCCCGCGACATCACGGAACGCAAGCTGCACGAAGAGCAGCTCAGGGAAAGCCAGCAGCGATTCAAGGAAACGGCCGACCTCCTGCCGGGCATCATCTGCGAAATCGACGGGTCCAGAAAACTGACCTATGTCAATGAAATGGGACTCGCGGTCTTCGGATTCACCAATGAGGATTTCACGCGGGGAATCGACGTCCTCACGCTGATTCCAACCGAGGATCAGGACCGTTTCAGACAGGACATCTTCAATGTGACGAACGGCGACTACGGAAACCCGAAACTTTATGAGATGTACCGGAAGGACGGTGAGAAGCTGCAGGTGATCATCAATGCCGCACCTGTCCGAAAAGGCGGAAAAACCGTCGGAATCCGAAGCTGTCTTCTCGACATTTCCGACCGGATCCGCGCAGAGAAACAGCTCCGTGAGAGCGAGGAGCGCTTCCGCCTCGTGTATGCCCGCTCTCCCATCGGGATTGCCCTGTACGACGCCGAAGGAAGAATGCTCGATCACAACGATTCCTTCTCGAGAATGTTCAGTGAAAGAATGGATCTTTTTGCCGATGAGTCGCTTTTCACCTCCGTCGGTATCGGCCCGGATCAGCGCAGCCGGCTCGACGGGGGGGGACCGATCAATGTCGAAACCGAGCTCGCGCTGAGCGGGAAGCCTGCCCGGCCGAAAAGGTCGTTCGAATGGTTTCTGTCCTCGATACGACTGTCGGGAATCCAGCCCTCGATGTA
>CAZGVZ010000618.1:0-3064 GCA_964529145.1 uncultured Fibrobacteraceae bacterium
TCCAATGTTTCTTCTGGCGATTTGCCATTAAGAGAGGGAAAACCTGCCGGTTCTTCTCCTGCCGGCTTTGTTTCGCCTTCAATGATTTTTCACAAATAGAAAATGGACAAACCACCAGGACTCCGCTACTATGGATGCTGCTGAGGAGTTCCTGAGGGGAATGAAAGGCAAGAGCGGCGAAGAGGCCGATCGGGCTCTCGAACAGAAACGGGCCGAGATCAATGAACGGATCCAGGGCGCGATCGACGCTATCGACCGTCACGGGGAGAGAGTCGGATGTCAGGTCGAGGAAGTTCGCGAACGGATCCAGAGCAAGATGCAGGAAAAGAGAGAGAAACTGGTCGAGCTTCAGGAGCGGATCAGGGCACGCGAACAGGCACGCGATGAAGCGAAGCAGACGGGTCGTGGCGATCGCGGACAGAGAGGTGGAGATGAAGAGGGAACCGTCACCGAAGAGGCGGCTCAGTAAATGATGTCCGATCGGCGGAGCGCTTAACGGATGCTCCGCCGGGACGACTCCGATCTTATTCGAATGCAACAAATGGAAAAGAGCCAATTGGCGTCATGAAAGCAGTTGTACAGAAACCAATCCAGTCCTTGCACGCTTTCGGGCGTCATTCCAACAGGGGGAGAAATGCAGCTCTCCCCCTGGTTTTTCGATGCCGGAACATGGTCATGACGGTCGCGACAGTCATGCTGGCCGTTTCAGCGACCGCCCAGCAGACAGACACCGGCGACCATACGGATGAGAAGCGGCTGGATCTTCTCTTCGACCGCATAATGCAGGCTCTGCCAGGTGATATGCGTTCACAGGTCGATTCCGCAGGCTCCGAGAACATGGAACGGCATGGAATCCGGGTGGAAACCGGCCCTAAGGACACGCATGAAGAGTCCGGTACCCAAATCCGGATGCGTGAACTCCCCGAGGAACTCAAGTCACAGGTGGAGCGGGCGATTACCGATCTGGAAAAGCGCAAGGAAGAGCGCAAAGCGAAGTTCCGGGAAACCCGCGATCGCGGCCACAGGTGATGCCTGTCCCATGCATGGAGCTATAGCACGAATTGCACGATCAGCAGGTATTTGGCAGGCGCGGCACGGAGCGTTTCGCGTTGAAAAATCGTTCGATGCAGCTTCAAAAAAGGACTGGAACAATGAAACTGTGCATCTCCGCAGCGGGTCTCCTGTTATCGTTATCAGGTGCCGCCGGAGCGGAAACATTTACGGATCACACCATGGGTTACTCGGTGACGATGCCCGAATTCTGGGTGAGGGAGATCGATTCCGATTCTCAGCATACGTTTCTGGACACTTCCGATTCGTACCGATCGTTCATTACCATCATCAGTTACGATTTCAGCGCCGAGACGCTCTACAACTCCTCTTCGGAGTGGATTCAGGCTAACTTCATAGCCAATGCCATCATCGCGGAAGCTGATCCGTTCTGCGCGCTTCTGTTCTATGACACGGTAACGGCCCGGCAGAACGACACCCTTCATGCTGCCGATATGTTCATAAAGAACTACGATTACGATACCAGCCTCGGGACCTGGTGTGAATTCATCCGGTACACCGCATGCGGCAGGACCGGATATGAGATCTATGTGGTGGGCAGTGAGCCGGATATGGACACGAACATCGGGTTCTATTCCCAAATTATCGGCAGTATCGTCATCGAGGACAGGAATATCGGAGTGATTCGACAGCTGAAGCGATTACCGGCGATCATGACGACGGAATCCGGACCGAAATATCCCCTCGATCTGCTCGGCCGGAGCGTGAACATGGCGCAAAAAACGTTTCGCCGCACGCCACAGATCCTCCTGAGACCGCGAAAGGGAGTCTGTACATTGAGGGGTGCGCGGAAGTGAAGCATTGCATATTTCCGCGCAGGCGGATGATATCGTATTTCTTTGTAGCGTAATCCGGTTAACAACACACTCCCGCAGCATGAACGGGTGAAACGAAACCCGGAATTTTTACGAAAGCCCCGCATTGCACCGCGATGTATAATTACAGTATGAAACAAAGGCTTATTGCGTCCGGAGAGTACGGTTTTATGTTAAGTGAAACGCTCCGGAACGACAGGAAGAGAGGCTTAGGGCCGGCAACCGTACGTAACCGCGATATTTCTTTTCCGCTTCACCGGGGAACGCAGGTCCTGCTTTTGATCACGCTCATCTCATTGCAGGCGGTTTCAGGTGGAACCGCGAATTCTTCCTCATCGTCCGTTCATATGAGAGGTTCATCATTCTGGGAACAGGGTCTCTCCGAAGCCCGAAAGGGAAATATCGACTCTGCGCAAGCCTGTCTGCAGCGGTCATTCAAGGCAGGTATATCCGACGACAGCCTTTATTATTTGTGGGCGGAGATCTTCATTTACAAAGGCGTCCTCGATACCGCGCTGGCTCTCAATTTCTCGGTACCCGCTTCCGCGCCCTCAGATCTGAAGAAAAAGACCATGGAACAACGCTATCTCATCTACTCTTCGCTCGGATGGTGGGAAAAGGCGAAGGAAATGGTAGATTCAGTGGAAACAATGGCTTTCCCCGGATCAGGGTGGCGGTCGCTGTTACTCCCCGAATGTAACTTCTACGTAGCCGCGGGCGGCTACAAAGAGAACAATGCAGTGGACAGGGTGTATCCGCGTCCCCGCTCCTCGGACAGCATGGAAACAGTTACCAACGGCTATGCAACGGGCCTGTTGCGGTTCGGGTGGAAAATTCCTTTTTTGAACAGACAGGGGGTGCGGTTCGGAGCGCGTCTCCGCTATTCCGGATCCCGGTTTTCAGTTACCTCGTCCGACCTGCGGCTGCAGGACTCGACCGATGCAATGATCGGAGGATTCATCGGTTATTCCCTTCTTTCCGATCGTGTTTCCGCCACGTATACCTGCAGCAGAAAGAGGGATTTTCTGGACAAGTCCTCGGTGCTGCACCAGTTCTCGGTGCGGTACGCTCTCTATGATGATAAATGGCTGGCCTCTTTCGAGGGAGGCTACCATCACGAATTTCCGGTCAGGGAACAGTACTGTTATTTGATGGGATATCTCGAAAGGGATATGGGG
>CAZGVZ010000619.1:0-3059 GCA_964529145.1 uncultured Fibrobacteraceae bacterium
GTTCGCCGCCGGATCCCGGGAGGGATCGGTACTGCTTTTCAGGCGCAACATACTGCGGCGAGTGAGCGCCTGCGCCCCTTTTCTGGTACTTGACCGGGATCCATACCCCTTCCTGGATGACAGCGGCCGGATCCGGTTCATCATCGACGGGTACACGGTATCTCCATACTTTCCCTGTTCGGCGAAATTCACCGGATTACCCGGCCACCTCCGCGGCATCAATTACATCCGCAATTCCGTAAAGGCTGTGGTCGATGCCGGTGATGGATGCGTGGATCTCTACATTACCGACAGGGAGGACATACTCATCGCCGCGTACGACAGAATGTTTCCCGGCCTGCTCAAACCTCCCGAGGCGATGCCGAAAGAGGTAAGGGAACACCTGAGGTATCCTCTTGACCTCATGACGGTTCAGGCGCGAATGTGCGGAACCTTGGGCATCGGGAACACGGCGGGATTCATGACGCATGGAGGATGGCGGTTCGCTGCGGAGCGTTACCGTGGCCGCGTCCGGCCTGTCGAACCATATTATGCATTGATCGATCATCCTTCGGAAGAAGAGCCGTCCTTTTCACTGTGTGTACCCTTCTCGGGACTGACCGGCGGTGGCATCCTTGCCTTTCTTACCGGATCCTGCGGCCCCGCAGGGGATGGAAAACTGCGATTGTACATTCTGCAGGGTAAAAAAGCACCCGATCCGCTGCAGATATCCGATCGCATGCGTTCTACAGGCATATTTCCCTCTGTCGGGCGGCGTCCGGAGATCGACCGGGAGAACCGTTCCGTGGAAACCGGGCTTTCCGCCGTACCGCTTTTCAGGAAAAACAGGCTCGTGTTTCTTTACATGAAAGCTTCCTTGCTCTTGAAGGACGACGGCAGGTTCGTGCCTGACCGGGTCGCGCTCGCGGATCACGGGAAAATGGTTGCCGGAGGAACCTACGCCGAATCGCTCGGGCTGCTTACCGAAAGGCAGGAAGGTGAAGTCGATGTGAGGGGTACTCTCCCGCCGTGATCGCGGATGCTTTTTGTACCGGAAGCAGGACGAATCGTGCAGCTTCAGGAATCAACTATCACGGCTGTATGCCGCGGTCCGACATCCGGGCGCCTGCGCCCGAAATTGCCGTCCTGCCCCACGGCCGAGGCCGTGGTCGCATTGAAAAAATCGCAAAGGGACTCCCCCACTATGATTCTTTCAAGGCAGGTAACGGTGAATACCGAAAAGAGGTGGCAATGCAAAAAGGAAACGACCGGCTGAGAGAATACCTGCTCACGCTCCGTAAAGATCTCCTCCGCCTGCACAATCTCGACGATACCCAGCGTGAGCATGTCCGTTCGACCATTGAACACATCGACAGAATGCTCGCGAGTGGAGGTTGGGAGATGTCCGACATCGGTGAATTGCGTCGGTTCCTGGGTGATTCCATGCTTTCGTTCGAGGTTTCCCATCCGGCATTGACTCAATCGATCAACACGGTGATCAGAGCCCTGAACAGTGCGGGTATCTGAACCGCACGCGCACCGCGGGGCTCATATTCCCTCCCGCATGAATACCTAAACGATGGTCCTGGGACACCTCCGCCCGAATGTTTGGTATGTCTTTTGCGCACAGTAACCATTTCCGTTGTTCCGGAGATGCGCAGCAATCCGGAAGCGGACGCACGTTCACACCTCCGGCAGGTCCGGCAAGGAGCGCAGGTCCAGACACTTCCGGCATTACCTCAGGCCCGGAACCGTCGGCTCCTGCGGCATTTCTCTTGAAAAAAAGGGCTGTGCGGAACCATCATGGAAAGATACAGATTCGCATGGTTGAAAACCGCGTTGGTCACCTTGCAGGATTTTTACATAATGTCGTTCCGGTCGCTGGCCGGTCTGACGGGATTCCGTGCGTACTCGGGCGAGCTGTTCAACTATATGGATGTGGCGGGAACCGGTTCGATCGGTATAGTCGTGATCGTTTCGGTGTTCATAGGAATGGCGCTATCGCTGCAGCTGATCGCGGAACTTTCCTTCATCGGGATGAAAATGTATACCGGCCAGATCATCGCGACCTCCATTATCAGCGAAATCGGTCCGGTGATCATCGCGATCATCTACGCGGGCCGTGTCGGGGGAGGTACGGCATCGGAACTCGGCTCCATGCAGCTGAACCAGCAGGTCGATGCCTTGCGCGTGTATGGGGTAGATCCTCTGAAAAGACTCGTAGCCCCGCGTATCGTCGGAGGGTTGGTGATTCTCCCCTCGCTTACTTTCATAGGCGATCTCTCAGCCCTTATCGGTGGTGCTTATATCGCGATTTTCATGAACGACCTCAGCCCGCTGGTCTATTGGAACCAGGTGAGTCTGGCTCTCCAGCCCCGCTGGATCGTTCCGGGGAGCTTCAAACCCATGATATTCGGTCTTTGCATCTCGCTCGTATCCTCCTACACCGGTCTGTCGACTACAGGCGGCGCTATGGGATTGCGGAACTCCACTACCCGCGCGTTCGTCGATTCGGTACTCCTCATCATCGCACTCGATTTCGTGGTCACCAAACTGATGTTGTCGCTAATGGGTTATCTCTGATGATCCGGTTTGAAAAGGTCGTCTTCATGCGGGAATACCGGCGCATACTGGATGGAGTGAGCTTCACGATCGATTTCACGGAACGGGTGGCCGTGCTTGGCGGCAGTGGTGAAGGGAAGACCACCCTATTGAAGTTGCTAACGGGACTGGAGATCCCGAGCGACGGCTTCATTGCGATCGACGGAGAGGTGCTCGGCGACAGGAGTGAGGACGAACTGCAAATGATCCGCCGCAATTTCGGTGTCGTATTCCAGGATGGAGCCCTGTTCGATTCACTTTCGGTGGGTGAAAACGTCGCTTTCCCCCTCCGGGAATCCGGCGTGAACGATTCTGGGATCCTGGAAACTGAAGTCAGGCGTCTTTTACGAATGATAGGCATCGAGGAGGCGATCGAACGCATGCCCTCGGAACTGAGCGGCGGAATGCGCCGCCGGGTTTCGATCGCGCGCGCCCTGGCCACGGAGCAGGCACGCATGTTCCTCTACGACGAGCCCACC
>CAZGVZ010000620.1:0-3054 GCA_964529145.1 uncultured Fibrobacteraceae bacterium
GAGATCGCCATCGCGGACCTGCATCCCGATTCGGTACGGATCGCCTATACCGCCTTCAGCGGCAGCCGTTTCATCCTGCCGTATCACTTTTTCGACAATCCGCTCGACTCCATCCGGGGAGAGCTCGTCAGGGACCTCGCGGTCATCGACGGGCTCGGCCGGCCCGTAGACACCATTTCCGGGAGCGTGAGGATTGGTCCGGTAACGAACCGGCTGGTGATCCTTCCCGACAATGCGGAGTACCCTGTCACATTCAACTACGGACTCGACCTCTCGAACATCGCACGCGACACGCTATCAAAGATGATGCCCTCCATCCATATCCGCGACGGCTCACTTTTTTTGATCGGCGCGTACTGCTTTATCATTCCGGAGCTGAGCGAAGAGCTCACCCTGCTCTGGCGCACAGGCCACCCGATGGATATCGCCGTAACGACGCCTCCGGGCCTCGCCGTCTACGGTTCGCCTTCGTCCCGGTTTTCAGTGAACAACATCTACGAGTTGCTCTTCCTGCAGCTCTCCGCAGGCAAGGCGCCGTGCGCCCGGGGACATGGCGGAGGGGTAGATTTCGCATTCCTGAATTACCTTGGTTTTCCAGTGAGCCAGTCGCTGATGGATTCGGCTGCCACCCTCTTTTCACTGATTCTCGATGACATAGCCTCGATGTACGGACCTCTCTCCGGAGCTCCCTATGCCGTCGGCCTGCACGATATAGGAGGCGGGCTTGAAGGTACCCACGGTTTCATAGCTTCCCTGCCTAATCTCGGTCCGGGAAACCGGTATTGCGAGGTGTTGGCGCACGAGGCGCTCCATCATTTCATCGGGATCAGGTGCGGCGAATACGACGATCTCTGGTGGAAGGAGTCCGCGGCGGCGTATCTGGGGCTCGAAACTGTGACGCGGCTACATTCGCATCCGGTCGAGGGCTTCTTTTCCCGTATGACCACCCGGTTCGTGTATGCCGATACGGCCCGTTTTCAGCGGGCGCTTTCGGACCCCGGCCTCAGGTCCCGGATGTTCCCAGACGGACTGCACCCGATGCTCTATGAACGGGGCGCGCAGATAATGATGCTCCTCGACGCGTCGATCCGCCTCGGATCGGGCAACCGGTATACGCTCCACCATGCGACGGCGGACCTTTGCACCCGATTCTCGGGGAGCGCGTTCGGCAGGACGGACCTGCTCTCCACACTCGAAAACTTCGGAGCGCCGGAGGCGGAATCGATTTTCACGACATTCGTCGACAGACCCGACACCGTGCCCACCACAATCCTTCTTGAGAAAGTGTTCTTTGAACTCGATTCCCTCGGGGCATTCAGATGAGCGAAAACCCGGCACGGGAATCAAGCACCTGCACAGGCCCCCAGGAAAAATTCCTGTATGCTCCGGCAGGAGTTCTTCTTTTCCGGATCCGGAGCTCACGCCAGATCCCCTTGGCTCATCCGTCGTGGCCCGGTTTCCCGGTAAAGAGAGGGGTGAATCAGAAAAGTTCCTCGTGCTTGACAGGAAGTACCGGAGGAACGCTCTCCCGCATGATCCGCAGTATCTCTCCGCCCAGAAGGTCGTATCCTGCCTGGTTGGGGTGGCAGTCGTCCGCGAAGAGGCTGTCGTGGATCCTGCCTTCCGATGACATGAGGGAATCGGCATTGACGATGAAAGCGTTCAGCCCCCCGGATCTCAGTAGAGCCACCGTGTCCCTGAGGCTCGCGTCGAACGCCACGCTCTCCGCGGACAAATCGGTGTACGGAAAGGATTTCACGTAGGGTGGCGAGGTGATCACGTACACACGTGCCGCGGAATTGTTCGAGAACATTCTCCGGATCATCGCACAGGTCGAACTCAGTTCGATATCGCTGAACCCGGCATTGACGCCCCACATCACGACCCAGATATCCGCGCTCAGTTGCGGATGACTCTGTTCAAAAAGGAGCCGCATGTCGGCAGCGACGGAACCGGACCGCGCGAAGCAGGAGTCGTCAGCGAAACCCTGGAAATTGGGAGTCACCAGGGGCCCGACGGCGCGCACCCTCTCGAGCCCATCGAGCCCTTCCCGCAATCCCGAAAGCACCCCTGCCCGGAATCCGCCTCCCAGATCGTCTCCGAGCAATCCCGCGACGATCGAATGCCCGGCGAAACAGATGGTATGCTCGATCCCGATGCAGCAGGTTCCTTCCCTGACCGCCTCATGCCCCATGCCGTCGCGCACGGTAACCGACCACCCATGGTTCCCGACAGAATCGACCCGGAGATCGAACGGAGCACCTCCGCCTAACGTATCCCTCAGGTCCCGTCCCCATGTGATCTTTACGGAAAGAGAATCCCCGTCCGGGTCGCCGGCGGAAACATGGACCGGAAGATTTCCTGGGCACTGCGCCTCCGACACCCAGAGGGTGTCGCCGTCGTGTAAAGGAAACGAATCGATTTCGGGCGGACGGTTGAACGAAACTTCGAAGGTATCGCGGAACGAAGCGCCGAGCGCGTTGCGCACCCCGGAGATCACCCGCACGGGCGTCGAGCCCGCGTATGCCAGAAGGTACTCTCCCTCCGCTGTGCTGTCTTCCCAACCGTCAATATCGTCGCAATCCCAGTGATAGATCTCCGCGACCTGGTCCCCGTCCGCGAACACGCGCCTGATGCGCAGTGTGTCGCGACTCGACAGCATCGTATCCGCAAAGTGAAGCAGCACGGGATTTCCGGTACTCACCCGCACCGTGCAGACCGAGGCGGCGGATTCGAGGGAATTGTTGTCCATTGCCGAAACCTCCACGTACCGCGTTCCAGTATCGGACTCCTGCCATGCGACCTTGATCGTGGAGTCCACGGTGATCCTCGATGTGACCCCCGACGCGGAGGTGATACTCCAGACATAATGAACGATCGGACCGTTTCCGGGAGTTCCGAACACGGTGAAGATCGCCGAATCGCCCGCGAGCACCTTGATACTCTCCGAATCCTGCCGGACAGCGGGCGGAGAGGCGACGACGCGCACGAGGAGGGATTCGGACTGAGATACCAGCCCGGAGCCGGTTACCGCGCGCGCCCTCACAACGTGCA
>CAZGVZ010000621.1:0-3054 GCA_964529145.1 uncultured Fibrobacteraceae bacterium
ATCAGCAGTTCGTAGAAGATACCCCTGCGGCCGATCAGCTCCTTGTGGGTTCCCTGTTCCGCAAGCGCCCCGTCATCTATCACCAGTAGCCGGTCGAACCCCCGCAGGGTCGAAAGACGGTGTGCGATCGCGATCGTGGTACGGTTTTTCTTGAGGGTTTCGAGCGCTTCCTGGATCTGGTGCTCGGTCCGGGTATCCACCGAAGCGGTCGCCTCGTCGAGTATCAGGATAGACGGGTCTAGAAGTATGGCCCGGGCTATGGAAATGCGTTGACGCTCGCCCCCGGAAAGCCTGCCTCCGCGCTCACCCACCTCCGTATCGTAACCGTCCGGTTTCGATACTATGAAATCATGCGCGTTAGCCATGATCGCGGCTTCGATGATGTCACGTTTGCAGGCATCCGGCCTGGCGTAGGCGATATTGTCGTAGATGGTCCCGTTGAAAAGGAACGTTTCCTGCAGCACCACCCCGATATGCCGGCGCAGGTCGGCATGCCGTATGGCGCGAAGATCGATTCCGTCAAGCGATATTGTTCCTTCCTGGGGATCATAAAGCCTGCAGAGCAGGTTGATGATCGTGCTTTTTCCCGAACCGCTCCGCCCCACAAGACCTACGGTTTCGTGTTCGCCTATGGTGAATCGCAGATCCCTTACGGTAGGCTTGAGAGGATCGTACCCGAAGGTGACGCCGCGAAATTCTATGCGCCCCCGTACCAGCGGCATGGGTACCGCATCGGCCGCATCGACGATCTCGGGCCGGGTATCGATCACGTCGAACACCCGTTCCGCAGCGGAAAGCGAATTGGTGAGCATTTCCGCCAGCCGGGCGAGGGTAAGCACCGGCTGATAGAACATCGACAGGTATCCCGTATAGGCGACGATGGTTCCGAGCGTCATCTCCCCTTCGAGCACGTATCCGCCCCCGACCCACCAGACCACCACACCTCCGGTCATTATGAAAAACTGCAGGACCGGATGATAGATGCTCCACTGTCTGGTGAGTTCGACTCCCGCGTCGCGATAGGTCGCGCTGCGCATGTCGAACTTTTGCGTCTCCTCGGTTTCCCTGCCGAAAGCCTTGATGATGCGAATGCCGGAAAGGGAATCATTGACATGAGCGCTCAATCTTGACCGGCGGTGGAAATACCGGTGGAAATGAATGCCTATCCTTGGGAATATCTCCTTGAGAAAGTAGGTGGAGGCCGCTACTGGGATCATCACGAACAGTGTCAGTTTCCAGCTGAGCGCGAACAGAAAAGCCCCCACGCCGAAGAGCAGGATGAGGCTTTCGAGGGATATCGGGAAAAAGTCCACGATGAACATCTGCAGTTCGGAGGTGTCCTGGTTCACCCTGGAGAGAAGCGATCCAGTCTGGTGCCGGTCAAAGTACGAAAGAGAGAGCTCCTGAAGCCTTTTATAGATAGCGGTACGCACATCGTACACCGTCTTGTACCCGAGACTTCCCGACAGCCGCTCCCTTATTCCTCCGAGGAATATCTGGACGGTATAGGCAATGAAGAGTCCAGCCGCCGCGCATGGCAACCAGGCTGCATGGTCGAACGCACCACTCACCGGATTCGCCCTGAATATGCGATCTATGAACAGTTTGCTGATATAGGGTGTCACGAGTCCGAAACCGGTGGAGAGTATCATGAACAGGAGTATAAGCGCAAGTAGACGCGTGTAGGGAACCGAGAAGTCGAGAATTCTGAGGAACGTTCTACCCTTGTGGCTGCAGAAACTGCAGCTCGAACGGCCGGGGGGCAGGGCCCGGCCGCATCTCCTGCACGTTTCCCCGTTCCCGGTCGCGGTCCGGAGTTCCTCCCCGCCAAGATCCGTATGCCGGCCCGCGATTATTCTACCGAGGAATTCCGCCGCTCTCGCGAACAGCGAATGCTTTGCGTCGGAGAACGCGACGACCCGTGTCGAATCTTTTCCGGAGCGCGCCATGAGCGTCGCGCTGCCGACGCATGGCAAGATCTCCACACTGTCCAGAGTGTCGATCGCCCACGACCCGCGAATACGCCCTGTGCAGCCCTCGATTGCGGCGACGAAGAGGTGGCGGCCGCTGAGAATGAGCCATTCGGATCCGTAGAGTCCGCCATGCGTGAGGTCCGCCCTCACCGAAAGGAGTACCGGATGATCTCCGGAGGCTTCTCGAATCGCTTCCGCGATCTGCGGAGGAACGGATTCCAGAAGATTTTCCCGAGTGTCGTTGTTCTTTTTCTCTCTTGCCGCCATCACCCGTACCGGACTAAAACCGCCGCCGCCTGAACATGGATCTTACGTGCAGGAGCGCCCTGAGAAAGGATTTCCGTTCAACCCTGAAAGATCACCGATGTAAAGTTCCGCCAAAAGGAAGTCCTGAATCATCGAGAACGTTTATGATGTCCCACGTTCTAAGATGCCCCGAAACGGCGCCGCGACGGTCCATTCGATCGATCGCGAATATCGCCGCTCCGGGGCGGGGCCCCGGCTCATGGTTCACGGCGGGTCTGCGCATCGCTCCCTCAATCGTAAGAAGCGCCGGCAGCCCTCCTTTAGTTAACCTTGAATTCGGTCGTCGGGGGGTATTATTGACGTACTCACACTTTTGCCGGCCTCACGGAGTGGGTCCCAGCTCGTCCGCGTGTCTGGCTCGCCGTTTCCCCATCGGCTTTTCCTCGCCCACGGTGGAATCCTTACGCGTCTGGGATTCGGTTTCGGCGTTGAACTCCGCCCCCAGCAGAATGATGAAACTCGTGAGATAGAGCCAGAAAAGAAGAATGACCACCGCGGCAACGGAACCGTAGGTCTTGTCGTAGTTACCGAAATTGGAAACATAGAAGGAGAAACCCCATGATCCGGCAACCCAGAACACGGTAGCTACAGCGGAGCCCAGTGTTACCCAGCGCCAGCGTGGATTGGTGCGATCGGGGGCATAGCGATAGAGGATCGAGAGGCAGACAAGGACGAGCAGCACCAGCAAAAACCAGCGGCCCAGATTTACCGCCGTCCTTATGAAATCGGGCAGACCCAGATTTCCCAGCGCGGCGGGGATCGCGACCACGAGTGC
>CAZGVZ010000622.1:0-3041 GCA_964529145.1 uncultured Fibrobacteraceae bacterium
GAGGGGAGATGATATGGGGGGTACTGGAATTTTTCAGGGCCGGATGACGCGGGGGGGAAATTTTCGGTTCGGTACGGCGAGTGAGGTAAACGATTCCAGCAGAGTCCGGGCGCTCTTTTCCCAGGAATATGTATCGAGAATGCGGTTCACATCCTCCTGTTTCGGCTGAGAGGTCAAGGGGGCTTCAAGCGAACCTGCAATGGTCGCCGCGATGTCACGGCTGTCAAACGGGTCGAAGTACGTCGCCGCGGTTCCGGCGATCTGTTCCATGACAGTTCCGCGGGACGTGATCACCCGGGCGCCAGTGCTGAGCGCCTCGAGTATCGGAAGCCCGAATCCTTCGTATACTGAAGGATAGACAACCGCGGTGCAGGTCCGATACTGTTCCCTGAGATCCCCTTCCGAAAGGAATCCGAGAAAACGGATGGAATCCCTGACCTTGCTCGAAGCGATTTTCGCGTGAAGGTCACGGTTTTTCCAGCCAGGAGGCCCCGCGATGTGCAGGGCGATGCGGATACCCCGGTCATGGAGCAGTTCGAGCGCATCGATCAGTCTGGAGAGATTTTTGCGCGGCTCCGCGTTTCCCGCGAAGAAAAGGAACGGCTCGTCGCCCGCGGAAGAGTCGTTCGCGCACCGGTTCCAGTCGGGGCTGCCATTGGCAATGGTCCTGATTCTTCCGGAATCGACTAGCTTCGGATATAGAGCCAGGAGTTCGCTGCCAACAAAATCGGAAACCGGAAGTAGAAGCGTGGATCGCCTGATGGTAGCGGGGAAAAGATGTTTCTGGATGAGGTAATTGGATTTCTGACACGAATGCGGAAAACGCAGGGCGGCAAGGTCGTGAACTGTCGTGAATATGGGGCCCTGATGGAATATGGGGCAGATCTGCTCGGGAGACCACAGAACGTCCAGTTCGAATTTTTTCAATGTACCGGGTAGCAGAAACTGCTGCCAAAAAATTCCGGGCATTCTCCAGGGCAGCAGGATCTTTTTCCATCGGGTCGACCGGACAGGGTATCCGGATGGGGAGCATTCGAAGAGGAAGTAATCATTGGTCTCATCGAGTTTCTGAAGCCGGTCCATGATATTGCGCAGGTATCGGGCAATGCCGGTCGAGCCGTTCTTGAAGGCCTTAATTTCGATTCCGATTCTCACAGGTCCTCAATCCTCCGCCGCAGCGGGGCGATGATGCCGGGCCACCGGTACTCCTTCTCGATCAGGACGCGGCCCGCCTCGTTTCTTTCGGGTGACTTCCTCACGATCGATGCGACGGAATCGAACATGGCGTCGATCGTGGAAGCGATGCGTATATGATTACGGAACAGCTCCACGTCACCTACATCGTTGCAGACCACATCCAGCCCGCACGACAGATATTCGCGGATTTTCAGGATCGCACGGTAACGGTTCGCCTCCGTGGGACGCATGTAGTTTATCCCGATGCGGTGCCTGGCTAAAAGGGCGGGAAGCTCATGATGAGGAATCGTGCCCAGAAAGGAGACGTTCTTTTCCAGGCCCTCACGGTGGACCAGTTCTTCGAACTCCCGTTTTCTGCAGCCGTCGCCGATTACGCTCATCGAGATTTCCGGATGCGCGGAGCACAATATCCGCAAACCCGGCACAAGATCGGAAAAATCGGAGGTGATGCCGAGCGTGGCGACATAGACGAGGGCGGCGGGCGGGACTGCAGCCGGGAATCCGCTCGTATCCGCGAGGAACTCAGGGGACACTCCCTGCGCCAGATAATGGAGTCTCTCCGAAGGCACACGCGCCTTTTCCCGAAGATATTCGGCCAGATTTGGCGTATGATACGTCACCAGATGAAAAAAACGGGGGAAAAAATCGAAGAAGCGCCTGAAAACCGCCGCGCCGAAGCCGGCGCCCAGATAGGCATAGTCGAGATCGTCTACGTCAAGCAACGTCTTTTTGCCGGCCACACGTGCCAGAAGTGCGGGGATGCAGTTGTTGGGAGCTGGTTTGAGTGCGTAGAATACGGAGCAGTCACGGTATTTCAGGAGCAAAAAACAGTAGTAAAAGAATGAAATGACAATGTCCGGGAGCATTGCGCCCGTGGAGAAACATCCGTGATACCTGATCCCCTCGCAATAATGGAGCCGGCCGCCTCCTCTCGTCTTCCGGTCCGCCAGCACCACATCGTGCCCCTCATCCCGCAGCGCCCTGGCGATATTCCAGAACCGGATCGCGCTGCCGCTTGCACTGGTAAAGGGAGATACGAGAAGGAACTTCATCTTATTTAGTGAAGAGTACGGTGAACTTCCGGAGACTTTGCGTGAAATTGCCCCATGATTTGAACATCCGTGCAGTCATCATCGCGATGTAGGCCGGGCGGCGGTAATATCGCCGGTAAAAGGTGGAGAGATAACGGTTGAGGTCGGCGTTGCTGAGGTGGGGAAGCTCTACCGAGGAGTGATGTACGCTGTCGTGGCACTCCCAGTCCCTGGACAGAAAACAGTCTTTCTCCTCAAGAAGCCTGAAGTAATCGGTTCCCGGGAGGGGTGTGGGGGTGGCCACCTGCGTGAATTCAGCATTGAGTTCGAACGCGAACCGTATGGTTTCCTCCACGGTCTCCCTGGTATCCCAGTAAAATCCGAGCATTACGCAGTTGAGCACGTCGAGACCGTGCCGCCTGGCGATTTTCACTCCGCGCCTGATCTCGTCCTTGGTGGTGCTCTTGCGGATTTTTTTCAGGATCTCCTCGTTGCCGGATTCGACTCCGTAAAGAACCATCCTGCAGCCTGCCTTTTTCAGCCAGTGCGCCTCCTCGTGGGTCATGAGCTGGGGACGGCACTGGACCGAGAAGACCATGTCGAGTTTCGCTTCCGTGAGCAGCCTGCAGATCTCGATCACCCGCTTACGGTCGATATCGAAGGTGTCGTCATCGATCCGGATTTCCCGCACACCGCGCTCTTCGACCAGATACCGGATTTCTGAGAGGACGCGTTGCGGCGACATGGCCCTGAAACGGTGCCCATAGATCGTCTGTGGATAACTGCAGTAAATACAGTTGAACGGGCATCCGC
>CAZGVZ010000623.1:0-2066 GCA_964529145.1 uncultured Fibrobacteraceae bacterium
TACTTTTCAGGGCCGTTATAAACCCAAATAAGAGGACTGTCTGAGTACCTCAGGAGGTAATTCGCATGTCGCTCTACCTTAAAGTCATACCTGCCGTATTGCTCGAGCCCGATGTGTTGCTGTGTCTAGGCCGGAAAATATGTTCGATTGTGCGTGACTCGCTCATCCTGGACCGCAGGATGGAGGAAATCTGCCTGGCGCTTGAACGTGAGGGACGGACCTTCGGACAGGTGATAGCCCGGAACAACACCTCCGCGATAACCGCCAACCTGGACGAGGCTGCAGTGGCCTGTGAAAAATCGTGTTCACTGTTGAAAGCCGGAATACAGCTGAACCTTCTCAATCATGACGAACAGTATCGCATTCCAGCACATCTTCTTCAGATCGCAATAGAGTTGCATGGAAACGATCCGCGCAGACAAGAGAGTACCGAACCCGGAAACCGTATTCGCAACATCATTGCCACCCTTGAGACGGAACAGATGCTCAAAGCATTGCAAATCCTCAATCTGCAACGCCTGTTCGAAGATTTGAAAAACGCTTTCCAGAAGTTCGAGGCGATCCTTGCGGAAAAAAACCGCATACATGAACAGGCGCAGATGCCGAGCCTTCAGTCGACGATCGCTCTCTACGGGATGCTCGTCGACACACTCATTGCCAATGTTCGCTTTGAAAATTATCAGCTTTTACACCGGGTCGAATCTGTTCTGATGCGTATTGAAACCGCCGTGAAAAAGGCGATGGAAATCAATATCGAGCGGCAGAGGGAGGAACGTCACTATATGGATCTCGATACTGCGCCTGAGCCGGCGGTCGCATGAACCCGAGGGATACGCGATTACCGGTAACCGGAAACCGGCCTAATCCCAGTCGAGAGGAGAGTGAAACGGCTCGTCATCCTTCTTTTCCGTAATGTCTTTCGCATCACGAAATTTCAACTCTATTTCGGCTTTGCGCCGGGCCTCCTCCTCTTTGGCCTTTTTCATTTTTTCATCCCATGCAGTACCCTTTTTTCTGGATTTCAGAAAATCCTCGAAATTCGCTTTCTGCTGGTCCGCCGATTTGTGATCGACCACTTTACCGTTCGCCGGATCGATCCAAAGGGTACCTTTACATAAAGGACACTTGATTTCAAAAAGACTCATCTCGGACTCCCTGATTGGAGGCTTATCCACTTGATGCATCTTTATCTTTCGATTCCTTCCGGCACATCCCCGGTCGGGACCCTAACCACGGAATACCGCCTCGCGCAACCGCATGCATCAGGTGCATTCGATTTAAAAATACACTTTAACAACTATTTCGACCACCCCTGAACGCATATTGTATCATGCGCCTCGTCCTGCAGCATGCCAATCCCCCTCATTAAAAAATGTCTCGGTTTGAATTACAATGGCCTTTGAAGCGCTGAAAGCGCAAGGCAAATAGACCGGGCTGAAGGCCCATTGAAGGCTTTTTGAATCTGTTGGGGCGCGACCCCACCCCGAACCCCGCCCCATACCCACCCAGGGGGGGCCTGCAACTGTCCCCCTGGACCCCAAGCCGCCGCCCCACGAATTTTTTTCCCTACGGTCGCGGGGAATTTTTCAAACCGAGACACTACTAAAAAACGGTTTATTTGGCAGCAGAAACGTGAACTACATATATTTATTAGTTCGGATCTTCCGTTGCGATGAATTCATAATCCGGCGATCAGGAGACGAGTCTCCCAAAACGACCCGAATTCGTGAGGAAACAGGCAATGTCCACCCAGCGGAGCTCCAGGGAAAAATATCCTGCTCTTATTGTGCATGCGGCGGCTGTCATCGTCATGATCGTGATGAATGCCAAGCCTTCCATATCGGCCTCTTTTATCGGCATAAAAAAATTCGAGATCGACCTGGCTGCTACCGATTACTACCAGTCGATGGACATTCTTCTCTTTCAGCGATTGAATTTCGAACTCCTTCCCCGCGGCATAAAACCGATTCTCATCGAGGATACGATTCCCCAGGAATGCGTATCGGTAGTACGCGGTTCGATAGTTCTTCTGGACAGCATACCTCTATTGCTCCTGAAAATCAGCG
>CAZGVZ010000623.1:2076-3036 GCA_964529145.1 uncultured Fibrobacteraceae bacterium
AAGAAGAGATCAAGAAAATTCCCCTCATAGGCGAACCGGTTGACGCAATCATCGATATCATGGTCCTCAAGGTACGCAGCTTTCTCGAACAGAATCTGTCGGGAAAATTACGAATCAGTTCCTCACCGCTCGATTGCGATATCCTTCTCAATGGAGTGAAGATCGGGAAGACTCCCGCGGAACTGGTCCTGGAACAGGGGAACTATTTCATTCAGCTGCAGCGAGAGCACCTTCTTCCTTTCAAGGATTCGGTCACGATTCAACCGGGGCATGAAACCAGTTTGTCCGCAGCAATGCGTTTTGAAGGTCGCCGTATCAGACCCTGGACAGTTACCGCGGCGATTCTTACCGGGTGCATGATTGCCGCTCAGGTACTGGAGATCAAGTTCAAGGATGGGTATCATGATTTAAGGGAAGCACCGGACGATCGGTGGGACCGCGCATTTCAACGATACCAGGCCGCGAACGCGGCGAAAATCAGTTTTCTCATTCCCTCCGCAACGGCCTGGATTATCGCAGGCTATCATTTTCAGGAAAACAGGTCATTGAAAAGAAGGATTTTCGGAAGCAATGGAATAAACTGAAGAGAAATAATAGAATTTGAGAACAATAAATGAACCTTCATCAACATCCATTACAACATATGGTAGAGAACAAATTTTGCTGCTACATTGAAACAAGCGGATCTTTAATATTGCCGTTTTCCATTAACGATGGGTGCAGCGGATCTTTTTATGAAGTGCAGCTACGTTCAAAACAATATTAACCACTATTTCGAGCGACTGATCGAAGGTACGCAGGCTCTCGGTATCGAGCGCCATATCGAAAACTGTTCACGTTGCGCGAAAGAGTACGCATCATATGAAAAAATGATTTCGCTGCTCAGGGAGCATCCTGTTCCCCTGCCGGCAGATGAGCAGTGGAGTTCACTGCATGATTCCATTATCGCAGCCTTGCCCA
>CAZGVZ010000624.1:0-3035 GCA_964529145.1 uncultured Fibrobacteraceae bacterium
GCCTTACCTCAACGAGACGCAGATCGTCTCCGGGACTCTCGCCTATGCCATGGGAGTCGGTAAAGCGACGATCTCGACTCCGTACTGGTATGCTCAGGAAGCGATGGGAAAAGACCGGGGTATCACGGTTCCGTTCAGGAACGCAAAAGCGCTTTCGAAGGCTACTTTACAGCTGCTTGAAAACGATATCGAGAGAAACGCTATGAGGAAGAGGGCGTACACCTACAGCAGGAACTCCATATGGTCGAACGTCGCGCTCGAGTATCTGCGGCTGTTCGACGAGATAAAGACCGAACGGGAAAACAATCCCAGGAACTTCTTTCTGCTTAAGACTTTTCAGGAGGATATGATTTCGCTTCCCGAAATAAAGGTGGATCATCTGCAAACATTGACAGACGATACCGGCGTCCTTCAGCACGCCACCTACACCATACCCGACAGGGAACACGGGTACTGCCTCGACGACAATTCCAGGGCCCTGCTGTTCAACGTCATGGCGCAGGGTTTGAAACCGGTATCACCCCGGCTTTCCGGCATGCAGAAAACGTTCCTCGCGTTCATAAAGAACGCCTACAATCCCGCCAGCGGATGGTTCAGGAATTTCATGTCCTATAACCGGGTCTGGATGGAAGAGAAGGGATCTGAGGACAGTCATAGCAGAGCGCTGTGGGGACTTGGAGTCTGCAGCGCTCTTTCCAACGACGAAAACAGCACAGCGGTGAGCACCCAGCTTTTCCATAAGGGGCTCAAGGTCGCGGAAGAGGTGACTCATCCCCGTGCACTGTCGCTCATCCTGGTGGGAATACATGCCTATCTGGCCCGTTTTTCGGGAGATTCCGAAGTGCGAAGAGCCCGCGAAAGGCTTGCGCAGAAGCTTTTCGCCAAGTTTGAATCGGTTCAGGATCCCGAATGGCCCTGGCACGATGAACTTGTGACCTATTCGAACGCCACCATACCCCAGGCGCTTCTCCTCTCGGGGCAATGGCTCCAGAACGAATCGATGACGAGAAAGGGATTCGAGCTTCTCGACTGGCTCATGGCGCTGCAGTCGGATAACGGGATGTTCTCGCCTATCGGCAATCGCGGATGGCTTAAAAAAGGCGAACAGAAGGCGCGCTTCGATCAGCAGCCGCTCGAGGCCCAGGCGATGATCGAGACCTGTCTGCTCGCCTTCAGGATGTCGTCGGTGAACGGATACTACGAAATGGCGAAAAAATCTTTCGACTGGTTCATCGGGTACAACGATCTGGGTGCGTCTTTGTACGACCCGGAGACCGGAGGCTGCCGTGACGGTCTGACGCCCGATGGTGCGAACCTCAACCAGGGCGCCGAATCGACGCTGGCATGGCTTCTTTCACTGGTTTCCATGCGCATTTTCGAGGCAGAGAGGAAACGGATGCAACAGGCATGACGCAGGATCTCACCCGGACGGTTCCTTTGTGCTCATGTCCTGGATCTGTGATATCTGCGATCCAGGTTCCTCACGTTGGAGTTCTAGTATCGGAAAAGGCGGACTCGACATGACCAACCCGCGAAAACAAGCCTGAAAGGCGGGCGCGAATGTTCATCAATCGACTGACCACGACACTCATGCCGTCCCAGGAACGCGTACTGATCCGTCCTTTCATACCTCTGGACCCTCAGCGCATTCAGGGGATTCTTTCGCGTGTGTTCTCGCTGCCCGAAGAAGCGGTGAAATGTCTCGTCCTGCAACTGCTGGAGGAGTACATGAAAAGGCACCTCAACACGAAAAAGGTCCTCATCGACAATTTCGACAGGGTCAGGGAACACCTGCCCATCGACGGCCGGCTATCTGAAGAGAGAAAGCTGCTGATAGGAGCCTACTTCACCCAGGAGTATTCGTTGGAATCCGCCGCCCTTTTCAATCCGTCCATAGTCGTTCACCCCGATCAATCCGGCCTCGGGGAGGGCGAACTGCGTTTCATTCTCAGCCTGCGCGCCACCGGGGAGGGGCATCTCTCCTCGATCGTGTTCAGGGAGGGGATCGTCACCGCTGACTTTTCGATAAGGATCAGGAAACCCACACCTTTCGTTACCGAGCCGGTAAAGATATCCGATCGGGTTTTTGAGAAAAAACTGTTCATCCGAAAGCTCTGTGAGCTGGGAGTCTGGAATGCCGACAGCAGGCTGATAATGCAGAGGCTGGACGAGAGTTTCCTTCTGAACCAGCTGTTGCGCGTAATTACCGAGTACGAGCGTGAGCACGCTCACAGCGAGGAGGTCAAGGCGATTGCAGAATCCATGGAAACGCTCGCTGAATCGAATTATGAAGTCCGGTTCAGCGATGAGCAGTTGACATCGGAAAAAGTGATCTTTCCCACGACCTCCGGGCAACGGAACGGAATCGAGGATGCGCGGTTCGTTCTTTTCACCGACGACGACGGCAGGAGGAAATACGTTTCCACATTCACCGCCTACGACGGCAGGATAATCATCCCACAGATGCTGGAAACCGGCGACTTCGTTCATTTCAAGTTCCTCACTCTCAACGGACCGGCGGTCAGGAACAAGGGAATGGCGCTTTTTCCAAGGAAAATCGGTGGGTATTATACGATGCTTTCGCGGCAGGACAACGAGAACGTTTACCTGATGTATTCGGACAACCTGCACTTCTGGTACGAACCGATCAAGATAGTCAGGCCGGCGTTCCCCTGGGAGTTCGTACAGCTCGGCAATTGCGGATCACCTATCGAGACCGACGAGGGGTGGTTCGTGCTCAGCCACGGCGTGGGCCCGATGCGCACGTACTGCATAGGAGCCTTTCTGCTGGACAAAAACGATCCCGCGAAACTTCTCGCGAGACTCAGGGAACCGCTTCTGCAACCCGACGAGAACGAGAGGAAAGGATATGTCCCCAATGTGGTCTACACATGCGGCGCGCTTGTTCACCGCAACCGGCTTATTCTTCCATACGCCATGTCCGATTTCGCGACCACGTTCGCCGTAGCGGACATGGCCGAGATCATCAGCGCGATGGAGTAACGCAATTGAGAATCGCGATGTTGTCCTCGATC
>CAZGVZ010000625.1:0-3026 GCA_964529145.1 uncultured Fibrobacteraceae bacterium
TATAATGAGAATGTCGCGCTTCAGCTCGAACTGGATTCGCTCAAGCGGCAGTACGGCAACGACAAGGCGAACCTGGAATCGACCATAAACGGCCTGAACGGCAGGATAGCCAGCCTGAACAGGGAGCTGGAAAACCTGCGAAAGCAGCAGGAGGACGAAAGGAAGGGCGCGTCCAGCCGCATTAAGGAGATGGAAAACATGACTGATCTCCTGAAGAAAAAAGGCGGTGACAGGGAAAAGCAGCTTGTTGAGGAGAACCAGAAGCTCCAGAAACGCTGCGAGGACGACCTGGCGAAGCTCCGCGACGACCTCGTGAAGGAGCGGAAGAAACAGCTCAAAGAGCTTTCGGACCTGCGATATGAATATGAGAAAAAGAACGCGGAGCTGAAAAAGGAAATCGCGAATCTGAACAACGAGCTTTCGAACCTGAAGAAGCTTAACCAGAAGCAGAAAGATGAACTGGCCCGGATGGAGGATCAGGCGAAGGAGCTTGAAAAACAGCTCGCCGATGAGATAAAGCGGGGGGATATCACCCTCAAGCGATACCATGACAGGCTGATAATCGATATCGGTGAAAAGATCAGTTTTGATTCCGGGCATGCCGAGTTGAAGAAAGAGGTCATGCCGGCTCTTCAGAAGATCACCGTCATCCTGAACAATTTCCCCGAAAACAAGATAATCGTCGAAGGGCATACTGATAATGTGCCCATCAGCACCAGCAGGTTCAGGGACAACTGGCAGCTTTCAACGGAACGGGGCCTGTCGGTCCTGCATTACATACTGCGCGAGAAGAAGCTGAACCCGTCACGGTTCAGCGCGGCCGGATACGGGGAATACAACCCCATCGTCCCCAACGACACGCCGGCAAACCGCGCCCTCAACCGCAGGGTCGACATCGTCGTGGTCCCGCGCCTTACCGGCAAGTGACACTTTTTCCTTGACTGTGGAGCGGAAGCGGGTATAGTTACCCCGGAGTCGATGGAAACACCGGCTCCGGGAAATGCTTTCATATCCCAACCCGTCCCGGACAGTACATGAGCAGCAAGGAAGAAATAAAAAAAATCGAACGGCGCGCCCGGGCCCTGCTCACCAGCAAGGACATCCCGCCGAACAAGCAGGAAGTGGTGCGCACCCTCATGAACAACAGGCAGCTCAGGCCCGGCGAAAAGTACCAGGCTATCATCGAGCTCGTCCAGTCATGTCCCGACAAAAAGACGGTGCTCTTTCACGAGGAAGGGGTCAAACCGGAGCCGGCGAAGAAGAAAAAAACGCCGCCGGCAGGTGAAGAGCGCAGGCCGGGCACAAACCTCGCCGTGGCGCCCACGGAAACTTCCTATTATATAGACGATCTGTACCGCAAATATAAAGCATCAAAACTTTTCCGGAAACGAATCCTGGTCCACCGCAACAACCGTATCGGCATCGGTTTCAGGAGGCGCCTGGTCCCGACCAGACAGCTGTTGAAAGTCATGAATTACCTGGCAACGGTCCAGGGCGGAATTACGGGGAAGCTTGTCGTGCTCATGATGGAGATTATTAAAGACCCGGCCGTAGAAGACCCGGTTGTTTTCAACCATCTCCGTCTCGTGAGGAAATGGCTCGTTGAGACGCCGCTGATCAGCCTCAAGTACGATGTCATCAAGTGGATGGAGCGCGCCCAGTTCGACCGGGAGCTGAAAGTCTGGGTGTCATGGTTCTTTTCGTTTCTCAGGCTGGAGGGAGAATTGCGGGAACGAATCGTGCTGGAGGTGGAAACGCGTCTTCGTTCCATGGAGGATCTCCGCAAGGAGGATTTCGCCAACGGCGAGCCCGACGCGTACCGCCGCGAAAAAGAGAAGCGCAACCTGGCAAAGGAAAAGCAGATATATGAATACATGATGCTCTTCAGATCGTTCCTCCCCCTTACCGCGAAGCAGGAAAACCTTCTGTCGAAGCGCCTGAAGCAGGAGTTCGGCATCGGCGGCTTCGGGGAACTCATACTTGCGGTCGAGGAGGCGCTGGTGTTCCAGCGGCCGGTCGGCCAGGAGGAAATCACGGCCTATTACCGGATTGACGCGCCATTCGTGAACACCGTGGCCTGGGACTACAGCGAGGAGTACCTGGTCACCGTTGGAAAGGACGCCGAGTCGATGCAGAAGAAAAAGCGTGAATCGCTGCGCAAGGTCGTGGAGCCGTATGAAACCCTGGCCAAGCTGCTCCGGCATGATTATGAAGGCAAAAACCTTCTTTTCAAGGGAGTCGAGGACCAGTGGCGCTACATCGACAAAAAACATCACGATCCGAAGACGGCTTACAATGAAAATTTCATCGGCTTCCTCGATGCCCTGGTGCAGTATTTCAAGAACCTGTATCTCCCGCTGCTGGAAGGGACCACCATCGTGTTCCGCGATATGGGCAGGGAGCAGCATGAAGGGGCGCTGTTCTACTTCGACTATTTTGAAAAGCACCTGGGCCTGTTCGGCAAAATACTCGACCAGATGCATTATTTCAGGACAAACAATCCGACCCTGGCGCTGAGCAGGGAGGAAGCAAAGAGGGCCGTGAAAAGCGTATCCGGCAAGCAGGCGGAGACGGGCCGTTTCATACGCCTGATCGGCGACTGCTTTTATCTCATCGGCAGGGAGCTGCAGGAGGTATATGACCAGCACCGCCGCTGGGTTTCCGGCCGGACCGCTGTTGCCGGCGCCGAGCCGGCGCGGGAACCGCTCAAGAACCGCGTAACCGACGAAAAAAGCGAATGGGGGAGGCCGATACCCTTCCATGACTGCGTGATACTCGAGGTGAAAAACGGCACCGCGGTCTCAAAAGAGCTGACGGGCAAACGGGTGATGGAGGACTCCCTCAATGACGGCATTTTTGTCCGCATGAATGCCTTCGCGTACCAGGCCGCGTACGAATGCATGAGCGAGCGGCTTGTCCTGGACCTCGAAGAACGGAAGAACCTGCTGAAGAAGATTGAAGACGCGCCGTCATAAAATGTACTTGCCTAAAAACACCTTTTAGTAATCCTCGCTTCTATTGTCGTA
>CAZGVZ010000626.1:0-3022 GCA_964529145.1 uncultured Fibrobacteraceae bacterium
ATCCTGCGGAGGGCGCAGCCCTGGCGATTGCGCTGATCGAATTCTGCCGGAAAACCGGGACATATCAAGCCTTACCGTTTCCGTTTCGGACAACGGTTTTTCCATGCTCAAAAAGGAGCTGCAACTATTCCGGAAACGGCTCATGGAGCTTGTTAAAAGCGACCATGATCCCCAAAATGTATACCAGGTCAATTTCCAGCTGTTTCCGCTGACCAACACGAAAAAAACCCGGAAAATCAGAAGGATCGGTGATGAAGAAGAATAAATGCTTGCTTCGTTTCGTCCATCGGTCCGTGATCCTCACTGCAGCGACCCTCGTGCTTTCCTCATCGTTGCGGTGTTCCACCCAAACAGTGTCGGGCACCAGCGGTTCCGAAACGGGAAACGGCAGAGTGAGCGGGTGTATCGTTGACACGGTCGGAAAAAGTCGTTCGGGTGTTCAGGTGATACTCCTGCCCAGCACCTACGATCCCCTTAAAGGCGGTGATTCCCTTCAGCTGGATACCACAGATACTTCGGGAAAATACCTCTTTACATGCAACCCCGGCAGCTACACACTTCAATCGGTTCATCTTTCCGAGGGAACAAAAAGTTATTCCGACAGCGTGATAGTCGATACGAATGAGGTCGTGCTCGCCCCGGACACTTTGAAAGTGCCGGGTGTGATAACCATTGCCCTCCCTGAGAATGGTACCATGGAGGATGGCTATTTCTACATTCCGGGGACGACCATATACTCCCTGCCGGAGGGAAACAGGAATACCGTTATCATGCATTCAGTCCCGGCGGCATGTATCACGTCGGTCTGTTATACTGAAACCGGCAATGACGAAGTCCGGGTCATACGAAACAATGTGCCGGTCACGCCGGGCGACTCCATCTTCATACATCATCCGGAATGGAAGTATGCCAGACCGGTGTATATCAACACATCGTCATCGGGAGTGCGCATCACTGAAGATGTCACCGACTTCCCGATAGTGGTACGCTTGTCAAAACCGATCTTCGCATTTGAGCAATTTGCCGAAGACGGATCGGATCTGTTGTTCACGAATCCGGACGGTCTACCGCTTCCGTTTGAAATTGAACATTGGGACCCAATCGGCGGATCTGCCGAGGTGTGGGTGAGGGTGGATACCATCCGGGCGGATTCCGATTCGCAGTATATCATGATACTCTGGGGCAGGCCCTCACCCGGCCCGAATTCGGGCGAATCGATGGTGTTTGACACCGCAAACGGCTATCAGGGTGTCTGGCATTTGAATGAAGATCCCGTATCCGGTACGGATAGCGTCGGTGACGTAACAGTCAACCACCGTCATGGAACATGGAAGGGAACTCAATTCAGCACGGTACAGGGAGCCATCGGCCCGGCGCTTGGATTCGGCAGTCCAACCGGTGCGGGAGAGTCGTGCATAGAATTACCAAATGAGACGCAACTTGATTATCATGGCGCCATCACCATCAGTTGCTGGGTACGTCTCACCGAAAGCAGCCCGGATTCATTCAATATTGCCGGAAAGTATTCTTTTGGTGAAGAACCCTCCGGTGCATACATATTCAACGGGTACGCTCTTTTCTGCAGCAGCCGGCGCACCATCCAGTTACGGATCGGCTTCGGGGAAAGTTCATTCTTTTATGTTGAAAGTGACGGCAGCATCGCCGACACCGGTTGGCACCATATCGCCGCGACGTTTCAACCCGGCAGGATAACCCTCTTTGTCGATGCTGCAGGACAGGAATATACTCTTCCGGAAACACCTGTACCGAGTTCCGGAAAGGGTTTTATCGGAGGAAGGCAATTCTTCGACGGCACGGAACCATTTACAGGAGAAATTGATGAAGTTCGGATCAGCAACACCGTCCGAACAACGGATTGGATCAGATTGTGTTATATGAATCAGAAACAAAACAGTGCACTCTTGGTCTGGAAATGAGAGCCGTCCCCTCCTAGCAACAAAAGTTGACTACACTGTCCCCTGATCAACAAATATTGATTCGGTACCTGTGAAAGAAGGCTTGAAACAACCGGATTTTGCTGATTTTATGGCGTGAAAGTTGCTAATATGCTGTTTTATTTATTTTACAGGGAGTGTTTATGACAAACATATCGGTGAATCGGGAAATCATACTCCTTGACGAGGATGTCAGGAATCTGCTCAAACTTATCGGGACCGGAAAATCAACTAATCGGTACAGTGCGGCATTACGCAACGAACTCGATAAAGCGACGGTCGTGGCCCGCTGTGATCTTCCTCCCGACGTCATCACCATGAACTCCGAGGTGCTGATTATTGACGATGAAGACGGTGAAACCATGGAGTGCACGGTCGTCTATCCCTGGGAAGCTGATGCCGACCACAATAGAATATCGGTTCTGGCGCCTCTCGGTACGGCGCTCCTCGGATATCGTCAGGGTGACAGTATCAACTGGAGCGTCCCGGCGGGTATTGTTCATTATATCGTCAAACGTGTGCGGCAGCCGGCAGTTACACCCGGCGGTACGCTTCCATAGGCCGGAATGTGCTGAAAGGCAGCGGGATGTGCCGGAGATGGGAGGGCGGAGATGCTTACCTCATACGACATGAAAATTACGGGAACGGTTCTGGAATATATGAAAACCGGCGCCATGAACATCTGGGGGGCCGGTCGATCCGAAACCGACAACTTTGGGGACGGGAAAAGACCGGTCATTATCCCGTTACAGCTGCACGGCCTTCTCGATGGATTCGTCACGGTAACGCTTTTCCCCGCACGATGCGAAAGAGTGGATCGGGTGATCGGAGAGCCGGCCCTTGCGGGTATCATGTGCAGGGAGATGACGCGGATCTGCCGGGAGCATGAGTTCCTGAGATATCGGCTCGGTATCACTGCCGTGAGCTTCAGATCAAACGAAATAGTCTATGAAATACGACAGCTGTGTCATCCCGTAAGGATTGGAATAGTGCTGCCGATCGGTAAAATCGAGCTCTTCGCCGCCCCCGCCTTTCAGGTGACGAACTGTGCAGCCCCATGTACAGGT
>CAZGVZ010000627.1:0-3011 GCA_964529145.1 uncultured Fibrobacteraceae bacterium
ACGGCAACCTGTCTCCGGATCTCGATTCCTGGTTCAGGAACGACTTCCTCGGTAACATTGCGGACCGGAAAAGCCGGTTGCTCGTTTTTATCTCCGGTGGAAACACGCTCCTGAGGAATTACCGGAACGATTTTCCCGAAGAGAGTCTTCATACGGTTAATTTTTCCGACATCACACTGACACGGTCCACGATCTCCCTCATGGCATCCAAGCAAAGGATACAGATTTCTGACAGCGATGTCGCCCTTATCGAAAGAGTGACCGCAGGTGTTCCCTTCCTGGTTCATGATATACTCTTCTATGCCTCACGGAGCATCGCGATAACCGATCTGGTGCAGGATACTGTCAATGACATCACCTCCGTGCAGGTTCTGAGCGGTTCGATTCTGGACCGTTTTTTTACACAATGCGCGGATACTTCAGTACGGGAACGGATCTTCTCTTACGCGATGATGACTCAGATGGACGCGAAAGCGCTTGCCGAAATCTGGAACATACCTTTCGCCGATATCAAAAACAGTCTCAACGATCTGGAAAAACAGGTCTCCTTCATGAAGGATCGGCACCTGCACGGTTTTCTGAGAAAACAACTGAGGGCATCGCTCGTCCAGGAAGCGGCCCAGGGGGAACGGTCTTCGTTGAAGCAGCTTTTCGATAACTTCAGCCTCAACAACACCCGTACATTCAGGGAACTGCTCATCCAGCTGCAGACTGCTGTTCCTACCGCCGAAAAACGGTGCCGCGATCAGCGGTACGTTTCCGGCATCGAGCAGATGGTCTGCGGTATGATGTGGTCCTCACCTGACGACGCGCTTAAGGCCTTTCCGGGCTTTTATCTCGAACTGCTGCATTTCAATCCCGAAGCCGCCCGGAACGTCCTCACCTGTATGTCGGAGTTCAAGCCTTTGTTTTCCCCGGAAAACGGTAAGGTTTTTCAACAGTTCACCGGAGTTTACGACGTTTTCGAAAAAAGGAGTCTCTTTCTCGATGTCGACGTAGAATCGTTCGAGGAGGACATGATCACGTTCGCCGAATCGGTTTCCGAATCCATGAGTAATTTTCAGCGGGCCCTGTTCTATCATCTCAAAGCCGACTGCGAACTGAGGAAAGGAAATCTACAGACGTCCATGGATCTTCTGGACTGCGGCTTTTCGCTTATGGGCAACAGCGCGCCAGAAAAAACGATTTTGTATGAAGATTACGTCATGTTAGGAGACCGTTTCAACCGTTCCGGCGAACACCGTCGCGCGATCGACACCTTCAGTAACGCCGTGCTCATTCAGGCCGACGGTTTTCTGCCCTGGTTTTCCATGGGGGTTTCTCGAATGGCCCTGAATGAGTACGAAGGCGCAATCAACGCGTTCAGGGAATCGGTGAAGATAGGCCCGGACCATACCGATGCCTGGTACAACCTAGGATTATCATATGTAAAAGAGTCACGGCATCAGGAAGCGGTCGAGGCCTTTCTGAAAGCGACGGAGGCCTCTTCCGAGAGACCTGAGCTGTGGCTTTCCCTGGGCGAAGCCTATGTAGTTCTGGGTCAGCACACCGAAGCGGTGACCGCATTCCGTAAGGTAGTGCTCACACAACCGGAGAGCGCGGATGCCTGGATCCTTCTCGGGAGATCCTGCGCCGCGCTCGGTTCAGCCGACGAATCCATCGAAGCCTATAAAAAAGCGATCGAGATACAACCTAAATCGCTCGAACCGCTCAAGGAACTCGGTATGGAGCTCTTCAAAACAGGCAAGTTCGAGGAATCGGCCGCGACGTATGCGAAGGCGACCCGTATCAGTAAGAAAGATCCTGAACTCTGGTGCTGCATTGCCGAGGCCAATATCGGCGCAGGACAATTTGAAAAAGCTGTCGCGGCGGGTAACAAGGCGCTTGCGATCGAAGAGAAGAACGTTCGCGCCCTGTGTACGATCGGAGATGCCGAAATGGCTCAGGATAACCTTGACGATGCGGCGGAGGCGTTCAGGAACGCAGCCGAGATAGAATCGGACAATGCCGCAATCTGGCAGAAACTCGGGAACATCCACACCAGAAAAGGTAATCACGACCAGGCGATCGCGGCATTCAAGAAGGCTGTCGCGTTCAATCCGGAACTCAAGGAGGTCTGGTATACGATCGGGAATGCATACGAGACTCAGGAAAAATACCCCGAGGCATTGACCGCTTTCGAAAACGGAACCCGTGTCGATCCTCAGAACACTGATTGCTGGCTGCACAAGGGGAACATGCACGAATTGCTCGACCAGTTCGAGGATGCGTTCGAATCCTTTTCACGGGTATCCACGCTCTCTCCATCTCTTTTGGATGGGTGGTTCAAACGGGGCGTTTCCGCCGCCAGGATCTCACAACATGAAGATGCTGTAGTCTCTTTCACCAGGGTGGTCGAGCTCGAACCCGGCAATGCCGAGGGCTGGTTCCAGCTCGGATGCTCATATCGCGAACTCGGTAATCACCAGGAAGCGATAAAATCGTTCACAGAAGCAGCTTCGCATGACGACCATAGAACCGAAGTCTGGTACCGGCTCGGAGATTCATGCGTGATGATCGGTCTTTACGAGGAAGCGATACAGGCTTTCGAGAAATGCGTCGAGCTGGATCCCGAAGAGTCGCTGTATCCCGCCAAACTCGGCATGTGTCATTACGGACTCGGCCACTACGCACAGGCCTACGAGGCATACGCCAAAGCGGTGGACCTGGATCCAGACGACACCGATGCCCTCTACCAGCTCGCGCTTACCTGTCATGCTCAGGAAAACTTTCCCGAGGCGATCGAACACTACCGAAAGGTCACCTCGCTTCAGGACGACAACGCCGAAGCGCTTTTCAATCTCGCGATCGCCTATCATGCGAGTGAAGAGTATGTCAACGCGATCGATTCCTATCTACTTTATGTGAAGAAATGGCCCGACAACGGCCCGGCATGGTTCAATCTCGGTCTCGCCTATCATGCCGCGGAGGATATCGGCAACGCCGTACTCGCCTACAGGGAAGCCGCGAGG
>CAZGVZ010000628.1:0-2999 GCA_964529145.1 uncultured Fibrobacteraceae bacterium
CCCAGAAGGCCCAGAGCCCTTCACGGTCGGATGAATTTTCGTTGTCGATGGAAGCCAGGTCTCCCCATACGGTGACTTTCGTCGCATCGGAGGGATCGATCGCGAAGGGGCTCAACAGTTTCCCGACCTCGTCGCGCTTGTACCACCGGGCGTGTTCACGCGTGAGCACCGAATCGATTGCCGTATGATTGATGACCAGGTCGACGATCAGCCCCATGCCGTGCTCGATGCAGTGCCGGTTGAAGCGTTCGATCGGCGAAAAATCCGAAGGATTCTGCCCTTTCCCGAGGAAGAGGGGGTTGAGCCGGTAATAGTCCTTCACCGCATAGAGGCTTCCGGAAAAACCGGTCTCGTGGAAAGGATTGACAAAAATATGGCTGAATCCCATCGCGGCTATCCGGGGCACTTCCTCGATCCATTTGTCTATGGAGGTGAAAAAACGGGGGAAAAGATTGTAGATGACAGGCGGCGCGGAGGACGGATTCATGAATTTACCTCCAGGATGATGTTGTCGATGAGGCGGGTACGGCTCTCCTTGGTCCGGCAGGCGACGGCGACAAGCGCTCCAGGGTCCGTCGTTTCCAGCGGATCAAGCGTACTCCGGTCCACGATCTCGCAATATTCGGGTTCCAAAAGTGAACTCCGGGCAATTTCTTCGTGTAAAACGGAACGAAGGGCGGCCGATGAACGTTCCCCAGAGGAAAACAGGGCGCGCACTGCGCACAATCCCCGGTAGATACAGGGAGCAGAGTTACGCTCGTCAGGGGTCAGATACTCGTTCCGGGAGCTCAACGCGAGCCCGTCCGCCTCCCTCACGGTCGGTCCCACCAGGATTCGCACCGGATGGTTCAAATCAGCGATCATCCGTTCGATAACCACCACCTGCTGGGCGTCCTTGGCTCCGAATACGGCGAAATGAGGATTGACGATGTTCAAGAATTTGAGGACCACGGTGGTGACACCGTCGAAGTGACCGGGTCTGCTCGCGCCGCACAGCAGTCCGGTGATACCGCTCACGTTCACTTTTGTACGGTGACCGGGAGGATACATCTCCTGCTCGGATGGAGCGAACACCACATCGCATCCTGCTTCTTCCGCCTTGCGGCAGTCATCCTCGAAAGGACGCGGATATCTTTTGAAATCCTCGGTCGGACCGAACTGTGTGGGATTGACGAAAATCGACATCACCCTAAAGTCGGCCTGGCCGCGGGCTATTTCCAGGAGCGAAAGATGACCGCGGTGCAGCGCTCCCATGGTCGGCACCAGGGCTACGGTTCTTCCCTCTCTCCGGAGAGCGATCGCGGTCCCGGCCATTTCTCCGAGCGACCGTATCACTCTCATGCTCCGTCCTCTTCCGCTTTATCGCCGGGTTCCGTTCCGGAATGATGTCCGGCGGGCGGCCTGCCGTGCAGCCTTGCCTTGTCCGAGGCCGTCATCGGCCTGTAAAAGTTCGTGCCTGATTTCGTTTTCGCGATCTGCTCGACGAGATCGTCGAAGTCCCCGGCGACATTGACGAAATCGATTTCGTCGGTATTGATTATCAATAGAGGCGAAGCGGAATAGTGGAAAAAAAAACGGTTGTACGCTTCGTTAAGGGCTGCAATGTAATGTGGATCGATATTGAACTCGTAAGGGCGTCCGCGGCATTCGATCCGCCGCAGAAGTATATCGGTAGACGCCTGCAAATAGATCACCAGATCGGGCTGGGGAGTGCGACCCGCCATGACTGATGCCACCTGGTCATACAAAGCGAACTCCTCAGGCTCGAGGTTTATGCTCGCGAAAATGCGGTCTTTTTCGAAAAAGTAATCTCCCACCGTGACCGGATGGAACAGATCCTGCTGTGCCACCGCTTCGGTCAGCTGCCTGAACCGCGACAGGAGAAACCAGAGCTGGGTCTGAAAGGCGAGTGCGCGGCGATCGTCGTAGAACTTCCGAAGAAACGGATTTTCCTCCGCGGTTTCAAGTATCAGACGTGCGGCGAATTTATGGCCCAGAAGAGTACAGAAAGAGGTTTTTCCCACTCCGATCACCCCTTCCACGCAAAGATAGTTCACTCCGGGGGGAACCGGAAGCACCTGCGCGCTCACGGTTTGCCCTCCGATCTTTCCGGAAACCGCAGCCTTTGTCCGCGAACAGCGCAGCTCATGGTTCCATGGTACTCACGGGCCGTTGTGTGATCCGGAGGAATGATCATGTCGGGCACAATCCGGTAGAGTCCTTCGAGACAGAATCTTCTCGTCAATATCGCCGGATGAGGGATCGTCAAAAACTCCGTCGCGATCACTTCGAAACCGAAAAGAAGGATATCGATGTCCGCGGTCCTTTTCCCGCGTGTTCCTTTCCCTATGCGGCCCAGCGAACGTTCTATCATCAAGCAGGTATCGAGCAGTTCGGCTGCACTCCCAGGGTACCATCCTGCGATTACCCTGTTGAGGTACCACGGCTGGATGTCGAATACATCGACAGGCTCGGTTTCCATCAAGTCTGAAACGCGCACTGAAGTCAGTACGCCGTCTTGAAGCATCTCTTCCATACGGTTGATATAATACAGACGGTCCCCGCTGTTGCTGCCCAGGCTCAACACGGCTTCGGGCATTTAATTCCCTCCGACCTCGACTGCGTGCGCCGCATAAATCATTGTTCGTTCTTTCGGTCGGTCTCGCGGAAAGAGTGCGGAGTGCCCCTCGTGGAAATATACTTCATGCGCCCATCCTTGCCGGCGGGCCGGATCAGCTGCCACGGCGCCGGTCATACTCCCATCAACTCCTCCCGGCCACGGCAGTGGCCGGGATCTTCTTCCGGCCCGCATCACGAATTTTCGCGAAGGTCGCGGAAAGGAATTTTTTCTGTTCGAGACCGGTGCTTTGACCGGTAAGTGTAACCTTAATCGGACGATCCCTTTTCGCGATCTGCTTCGCGGACAGCGGCATAACGGGATCGCAGCCGCTTGGGCGTATCACCAGATCGATATGCCCTTCGCGCCTGCAAACCCGTTC
>CAZGVZ010000629.1:0-2990 GCA_964529145.1 uncultured Fibrobacteraceae bacterium
AGCCAAAGACCTCTACCTGCCCGTGGACCCCGCGAAGGACGCTCCCAACGTGCAACAGCAGGAGAAAAACCCCCAATCGCTCTTACACGCCGTGCGCAAGCTCGTTCAGCTGCGGCGGGACGTACGGGCCTTCGACGCCGATGGAACCTTTACGCCCGTTCTTGCCGAGAAGAACGCGTATCCGCTGGCGTATCTGCGGGCCAAGGGCGACAGCCGGGTGCTGGTCGTGCTCAATCCGTCGGGCCAGGCTGTGCGGTGCGAAGTGAAACTCCCGCGTCTACCGGCGTCGATCAAGCCGCTGCTGGATAAGGGCGTATCGGCCCAGCTCGCCGGCGGAGGAAAACTCCAGATCACCGCCAAGCCGGTGTCATACGGATTTTTCGAGCTGTAATACGCGTGTGGCGCGTCGTTGACTTTCGATCTTCCGAAGCATACAGTCAGTGGGGATAGGTTACCGGTTCTTTGCGGCGTCGTATGGGTGCATGGATTCCCAGCGGATCATACTACGCCGATTTCTCCAGGCCGGGCGCGGAAGGAAGGTGTTCCATGAAAATGACATACCAAATCAAGGCCGAGGGTCTGGCCCCGTGTTCGCCGGAGGCGGCGACGGTCTTCCTGTACTGCGAACCCACAGAGGAAGAAAAGCGGGAGATTTTGACGGCGACGGATCTGGATGCCGTCGATCTGGACGGCGTGTTCGACCCGGACGAAGTGCCCCGCGTGGAATTCCTGCCGGACAACACGTTCATGATCTGGAAGCTGCCGGATAACATCACCACGAACGAGGCGACGCAGTTTGAGGTTTCGTCGCTGGGGGTGGTGATGGGAGGTGGGAGACTCTTCTTTATCGTGCCGCACGGAGATATTCCGATGTCCGGGAGGGAATTCCGGCACGTCACCGGCGTGGAAGAATGCCTGCTGCGGGTGCTGCTGTACACGGTGCACCATTATCAAAGCCACCTGAAGGCTATCAAGCTGATATCGCAGGAACTGCAAAGCAAACTCATCGCTTCGATGGAGAACCGCTACTTGCTGCAGATGTTCGCGCTGAGCGAAAGCCTGATTTATTACCTCAACGCCCTGGAGGCGAACTACGCGGTTTTGTCCAAACTGCGCGTAGCTTCGGAAAGGCTTCATTTAACCAAAGACCTGATCGACCTCCTCGACGACGTGATGATCGAAAATCAGCAAGCCGCCAAACAGGCGAGCATTTACACGACGGTGCTGTCGGGGCTGATGGACGCGCGCGGTACGATCATCAACAACAACATGAACGTTCTGCTGAAGAATCTGACGATCATCAACGTGGTGTTCCTGCCGTTGAATCTGATCGCCGGTATCGGAGGCATGTCCGAATACAGCATGTTCACGCGCGGGCTGGACTGGCGCTTCGCGTACGGAGTTTTTTCCGTGGCGATCCTGCTGCTGGGCTGGCTGACCTGGTGGTGGCTGGTGCGGGTCATCAACCGTCATCAACATCGCACCGGGGGCAACTGACCCCGTCCGGCTGGATCGTGACGCCCACGCGATCGCGGCACTTTCAAGCCGAAACAGCATAGCCGTGCTCCTTGGCGACTATGCTGACAGATACCGGCGTCATGTCAAAAAGTGGTACCGATTCCATGTATGGGTGACTAAATACCCAACATTACCCCAATAATATTTATTCTTTATGTTTGGAGTAACCATATCCACCCAAAAAGCCGGTTGTTAATCCGCCTATACCTGTCAGAATCGGGATTAAAACATTTGGGTTTTCTCTGAAGAGGAAGAGGACAATAATAACCAAAGCAACAATTATGAGGAATCCAAAAAATGAAAACCAACGAATGGCTTTCTTTTCATCGAATTCATTTTGTTGCGATTTGTTTATTAGCTCATATGATCTTTCGTCGTGTTTGGCTGCCAGTTCGATCACCTGAGATACGTGTTCTTCGTTCATTTTGCTATGAAGGGGATGTCCCATTGATCCTATTTGCATTTGCAATGCCATCATTTCAAGAACTTCAGGTTTCTTCTCGGCAATCTTTTTAAGGCTGCTCTGAACCTTTTCAATGTCTTGATCGTCTATCTCATTAACTGATTCCTTACCGGATTGATCGTCAGTAGAAGCGATTTCTGTATCTGATGTAATTTTGTCATTGCTCATTTGTTTAATGCTCCCCTCATAAAATGCATATAAAAATCTTTTGGTCGCTCAAATTGAATTTCCGCAAGAGTTTGGTTAAGAACATGCATTAAATATTTTTCAGCAAACCTTGAAGTGAGAAACCGAGAAAGCGCTGCAGATTCGTCTCGGGTAATTATTCCTTGCTCTGCGATATCTGCAATCGAAGTCAGCGCATTAGACACGCTTTCAATTTCATCGGACAAGGTTATGTCCTTTTGTTTTTGAGGGAAAACAGAACTGAGCAAAAAATCCAATTCGACTCTTTGCTTTTTGAGTAAATTCTCCGAATTTTTTTTTCCTGAATGCTTCTTCTCGAAGAGCAATTTATGCGCAGAAAGCTTTGACGCAGATCGAGAACGATCACGCAATTCTTGAAGCTTTGAGACAATACCGCTAGCGTGTTTTGTTGCCGTTGGCATATTACTTCCCTACTGCGACGATAATACAACGAAATGCCGCAATTATCCAGTGCCTACAATTGTAGCATAAAATCGGCAAAAAGCGAAATCAAACTAAAACACAAATGTGTCTGATGATTACTCCGCTGCAAAGCTGAACGCCTTTCCGCTTGTGCCGACGGTGACGTGCATGCCGTCCTCGATTTCGCCCGTGAGGATTTTTTGCGCGAGCGGGTTTTCCAGCTTCTGTTGGATCACGCGCTTCAAAGGCCTGGCGCCGAAGGCGGGGTCGAACCCGTATTCGGCTAGCAGATCCTTCGCATCGGGCGTGATCGTTAAGCCGATTTTGCGATCCGCCAGCCGGGCTGCGAGATGCCGCACCTGGATTTCCACAATGCCGGAAAGGTCGTCTTTCGAGAGCG
>CAZGVZ010000630.1:0-1083 GCA_964529145.1 uncultured Fibrobacteraceae bacterium
CCGGTATGACCAATCCCGGAAAAATCACCATGGATGAAGCTAAATCAGTTACGGCCAATTTCGAAAAAAACGATGAGAATTCGTATGCGCTTACCGTGTTGGCGACCAACGGAACGGTCAGAAAAACTCCGGATCTTCCGCAATACGATTCGGGGAGCACCGTTGGCCTAAAGGCAAGTCCGGCTGCCGGATATCGGTTTGTCAAATGGACAGGCGATGCAACCGGTACGGTCGATTCCATCATCGTTCAGATGAGCCGTGCAAGGAGCATTTCGGCGAATTTTGCGATCATAACATACGCACTCTCGATAAATGTCGAAAACGGTACTGTTTCCAAAACGCCTGATACCGCCCAGTACGATTCCGGAACGGTTGTTTCACTCAAGGCAATACCCTCCCCAGGATACCAATTCACAAGGTGGGAGGGCGACCTGACAGGAACCATGAATCCAGCTTCCATCACCATGGACGGGACAAAGAGTGTCACCGCGAATTTTGCATTAAAAACCTACGCGCTCACCATCGCCGCCACAAACGGTACGGTCGCCAAATCTCCGGATGCTGTCCAGTACGATTCCGGAACCGTTGTCAGGCTTACTCCGGAGCCCGATCCGGACTATGTTTTCTCAGGCTGGAGCGGAGATCTTACAGGGTCTGCAAATCCCGGGTCAGTCACAATGAACAGCGCGAAAAACATCACGGCAAATTTCAAGGTCAGCGCGCCCGTCATTACCACTCCTCTGCAGAACAGATCTTGCCCTGTAAATGACACCATGACATTTACGGTCGAAGCTTCCGGTCTCGGATTAAGCTATGCGTGGAAGAAAAACGGAAACCCTGTAGGAATCAATGAGCCAAGTTACACACCACCGGCACTCACGGTGGCCGACATTTCCGCCCCGGCAACCTATACGTGCATAGTGAGCAATGCCGGAGGGAATGATGAGACCGGTGCTATGCTGTTGGTTGATACAGTTTCCGACCATAACTCGAATACCTACCACCAGGTGAAAATAGGGACACAGATCTGGATGATGGAAAATTTAAGGGTTATCAGTCTCAATGATGGAACTCCTATTGAAG
>CAZGVZ010000630.1:1093-2989 GCA_964529145.1 uncultured Fibrobacteraceae bacterium
GCAACCGGAGCCAGTTATTGCTATTATGATAACACTTCAGATGCAGTTTTTATCAATAAATATGGCGCATTATACAATTGGTTTGCCGTAAAGAGCGGAAAGCTGGCACCAAAAGGTTGGCGAGTTCCCTCTTTGGATGATTTGAATACATTAAAGGCATTCGTGACCGAAGCCACAATCGTTAACGGTGGTAAACTCAAAGAAGCGGGTACTGCAAACTGGTGGGAACCGAATGATGCTCACAATGAAACCGGTTTTACGGCACTTCCCGGTTCTCTTCGATACTCTGGCGGCGGATGGGGTTACCCATATCTTCCGGGAGGAGGAACCTTGGGCAGTGCAGCTTGTTTCTGGTCAACTGAAGAGGAAAATATTGACAAAGCATCTCTAATGATATTGATCTATTCCGGACCTGATATATCAATAGGATCTATTGAAAAAAAGTGCGGATTAAGTGTCCGATGCATAAAAAATGAAGACTGAACAAATATCGTCAAACCGGAGCAGTCTCCTTTACCTTTCAATGAGATAGCCTCTGAGAGGTGAGGCGCGCTCCGTGAATGGATGTTTCACGCGGGCGGCCCCCTCCAGCACTGTGCTCTGGAAGTCATAAGGCCAAACAGGCCACAGAAACCTCGCTGCAGACTGTAACAAAACCCCGTGCTTGAAAGCCGCTCGGTTCTCCGCATCTCTCTTACCATTTCACGAGCTGAATGTATTATTTGGGGTAATATCGCATATTCTCCGTCAAGTAACTACCACCGATATGGATAACGGCTTGGTTGGAAAGGGCAATAACCCGCGGAAAACAAGAAGAATGCTATGCATTCTAAGTACCGTCTTACCACGGCAGTGCCGGTGGCTCCTTCGTGTTGAACCTCTGGAACGATTTTTTACGAGTGAGTAATCAATGGCCACTTGTATTCCGGAGCCCGCCATCCGGACCACCTTTGAGCAAGGATCCCGAATCGAACATCACTACCCCATGAAAAGGTTTCCGGACATGTCTTTCAGTTTCAGTACTTTCCTATCTTTATGTGTATCATAGTGTTATCCCGCAAATGTTGTCATCGGTGATCTGACATGGTACAATCTACCTCTATCGGACGACTCATGAGGGCGGAACTGTGGCGAAGATGCCGGGGTATATCGATCCTGTGATACACCCGGGCAGTGAAACCGGTGATCCGTCCGGGAACCAGACCGCGTGAGGAACAGTCCGTGTAAAAATCCACTATAAGGGGATGTCCTATGATAAGGAAAACAGTATAGTTTCTTTCTCTCGTGCTTCTTTCTCTCGTGCTTCTTCCAGTCCGGGCGATAAATATCGATAATACTGTGTGGGAAACCAACTGGAATGTCATGACCTTCTGGCAGGATGAAAACCGCGTGAGCGCAGAATATATGTTCGACGGAGGAATCATAACCGGAACTCTTTCAGGTGATACGCTTCGCGGATGGTGGCGTGAACACGATAATGCAAAGGAATGCGGGCCGGACAGCACATGGTGCGGTCCTCTCCTGTTTAAGTTTTCCCCTGACGGGAAATCGTTCACCGGGAGCTGGGGATACTGCGGCACGATTCCATCCACGCTCGATCCTGAAGGGGGGGGGCTGGACAGGAACCATCAAGGAGAGCGTGGTCTCGTACACACAAGAGGAATGCGAAGAGGCGGGACGTTTCTGGTGCTCGGGGGAATGCAATCTGGCACCGTGTGACAGCGAAATTACAGAGGAAACCTGTGAATTGTCAGGCAGGTTCTGGTGCTCCGATACCTGCACGATGATCCCCTGCAACGCTGCATCGATAAAAAAACCCTCCAGACATCCAGCCGCGAACGTGAAAAAGGGTTTCACCAGTATCAAACTTACCGGTACACAGTTCGACCTTTGGGG
>CAZGVZ010000631.1:0-2988 GCA_964529145.1 uncultured Fibrobacteraceae bacterium
GCGGAAGACACCTGGTTTTTCGCGGGAACGAGCATTTCGGCCAATGCATACAAGTCATTCCCCGCGCTCGAGAGTTTTCCCGCCCGGGTCGGTGAAGCGCACGACGGATTCACTCCGGCAATGATAAGGGGTGGAATCCCCTGTATAACCAGCGCTCATTTCGTCCGTGACATCTCCATGTACCTCGAAGCCGCGGGAAACTGCCGTTACTGGGCCATCGAAATGGGGACCAACGATGCATGGGGCGGTACGAATTCCAATGTCGCGGCTTTCAAGTCCAATCTGCAGTCGATCATCGATTCCTGCAAAGCGCGCGATATCCGGCCGATCATCGCCACGGTTCTCGCGACCGATAGTTCCAAAGCCGGCTGGCAGGTGCACCCCGATTACCTGAAGGCGGTCAGGGAACTCACGGAAAGCAACGGACTCGTCGAAGGCCCCGATTATTTCGCGGCGTTCAAGGCGAATCCCGCCTACCTCAACAGCGACGGCGTTCATCCGGGCAGCGAAGGCGCAGCCGCGATGCACCGGCTCTGGGCGGAAAAAATGGACGGCTTGTATGAAGCTTCGGCCGCCGGCATCCGCCCGCTGCAGGCTGAATTCCGTAACGAATGCAGGTCGACGGCAATCGCGATTTCACCAGGAGTCCCGGTGGTATCGTTCCACGAACCGGGAACGGTGTCGGTTTTCACGCTCCGCGGACGGCTCCTGCAGAGGGCCACACTGCGCACAGCGGGTGACTTCACGCTCACGCGCTGCCATGGATGCCTCCTGCTGCGATTCGAAGCCTTCGGTGGCGGTACGACGACCCGTTTCCATCCTGTCGGACAATGAACGGCTGAATCGTGTATCGATGGAGCTCCCTTTCCGGACAGGTTCGGGCCGTGATGCCGGGCTCCCTCCGGTGCGCCCCGCAAGGAGTTGCCGTCCGTTTATGTCTTGTGCCAGTACCCGGCCCGGTAAGAGTCAATGCTTCCCGAATGACGTAAACCGGAAGTGTGCCGCCTGCGGTTGAGGACGCTTCACTTTCCCGGTACGTACACCTTAATCGGACGATCCCTTTACGCGATCTGCTTCGCGGGCAGCGGCATAACGGGATCGTAGTCGCTTGGGCGTATCACCAGATCGATATGCCCTTCGCGCCTACAAACCCGTTCTGCTCGCTGCCGCTGCGCATCTCATCGTAGATTAATCGTCCGATAAAGGTTACATTTGAAGTATATTTCCCGGACACATCCTTCCATCGCGGTCATTTCCGGCTGAAAACTCCTGTTCTCCGGGGTGGAGACCCCGAGGTTGACGGCCGGACCGATCCGTGTATGAGAGGTCTGTCGAAATTGAAAAGAACCTTCAGGAAAACGTATGAAGCCGATCGTACTTGCCATGATTTTATGCGATTACTATTATCGCGACGCGCATTCCGGCAAGAGCATTCTAGCCGGCACCTTCAGTTCCATCAACAGCGCTTCGTTTCCCTCGAAACACGGCAATTGTGCGGTATATGTCGCACTCACCGATGTAGCGTCGCGCGGAAAGGCGCAACTTATATTTCGCAGGGAGGAGGGCGAGTTCTCGATGCAACTCCCGCCATGGGACGTGCAGCAGCCGGACAACCGCAGGGGAGTGGTCGAGATCGGAGGAAACATCAACGGATTGCCGATTCCCGAAGAGGGCAACTACGAATTTGTCCTGCTGTGGGAAGGTCATGAAATCGCCTCTCGTCGCCTGGCTGCGATAAAAGTGGATCTGAACATGGCGCAACCCGGGGGTAGCGAACTGAATAACCCATAAACCGTTTCGTAGTCATGAATGTTCATGATCCGTCACGTAATCCGATAATTCTTTCTTCATAATCTATAAAGGGACTGTCTATGGATCTAGCTTCCGTGCTCATCAAAATCGCCGGCTTCGTTCTTTTGGTCTGGACTCTCTATTCGATCTATCGTCATGTCCGTGAAAAAAGGGCGGCTATGAAGTCCGCGAAAGCCGGTGAAGTGCAGTCGATTTCAGAGCAGATTCTCAACAACATCCTCCTGTATCTTTGGCTCGCTTTCATGCTGGTGTTCTCCATCGGAATGATCGTAAACAACTGAAAGGACACGCCAAAGCCGCTCCGGGACCTCTTTTCCGGGCGCATTGCACGTATATGCGGATGTTTCCTGAAATCGACATGAGGAAGCACCTCAAGAGGCTGCTCGCGAACAGGGTGATACTGACCTCTCTGTTCGCGCTCCTTGCGGTGACAGCCGGCGTGCAGGCTATCGTGAATTCGTCGGATGTCCTCCGTCGCGGAGGGCCGTATACGAGGGAGTACCATACCCGGTACAACAACTACGTCATCTTCAAAGCGTCGTTCTCCCATCTTGCCGAAGGCAAAGATCTCTATGTCTATCACCCTGAAGAACATTGGGATCTTTTCAAATACACTCCGGCGTTCGCGGTTTTTTTCGGCCTGTTCGCGTGGCTTCCCGACTGGATCGGGCTCAATCTCTGGAACCTGGTGAACGCGCTTGTGCTGCTCGCCGCCGTTTTTTACCTTCCCGGACCGGAAGGACACAGGAAAGGCCTGGCGCTCATGGCATGTGCCATAGAACTGCTGACTTCGATTCAAAACGAACAGTCGAACGGACTGATGGCAGGGCTGCTGGTCTTTTCATTCGGACTTCTCGAACGAAGGCGGTATCTCTTCGCAGCATTGTGCATCGTGTCTTCGGTTTTCATCAAGCTGTTCGGAATCGTCGGCCTCGTGTTGTTCCTCTTCTATCCCGGTAAATGGAAACTCGGCGCGTACGTCGCGCTCTGGACCGCGATACTGTTCCTGCTGCCCCTGTTTTTCGTCGGCCCGGAGCAGTACGGGTATCTCTGGCAAAGCTACGGCAAACTTCTTGCCGGAGATTTCGAAGGATCCCAGGGGTACTCGGTCATGGGATGGCTCGACTCCTGGTTCGGGCTTAGGCCCGACAAAAAGATAGTGATCCTGGCGGGAGC
>CAZGVZ010000632.1:0-2966 GCA_964529145.1 uncultured Fibrobacteraceae bacterium
GGTACGTTGTCCCGTAGATCACGTATTCCTGGTGGTGAGCGTATCGAAGCGCCCGGCCAATCAGCAGTGCGATAGACGTACACACTTCGATCGGAAGCGCGCCGCGTGTCTCTATCAGTTTTTCGAGCGTATTTCCCTTGATTCTCTCCATCTCTATATAAGGAAGACCGTTCCAGTATCCGACAGCATGGATCTCGACGATATTGGGGTGGTGGAGTTTCGCCGTGATCTTGATCTCTGTCTGGAACCGTTGTCTGATCTCTTCCGTGTAATTAGGATGGAGCAATTTGACCGCCCGGGAGACTTCCAGCTGCGAGTTCCAGATTTCATAGACATTGGCCATTCCGCCTATGCCGAGAATTCCGGTAATCACTCCTGATCCGAGCGGTTCCCTGCGGGTACCGTCCGGAAGAATTACGGCGTTTCTTATACGTATCTGAGATGGAGGGATCTTGTTCCCGGAAGAAGAACCGTCCAGATCAAAAGGGCCATCTGATTCCATGTTAAAAGAGTCTTTTGTTGCACCGGTTGAAATTTCCAATTTAAAATCCGCCGGAAGTCAGTGACAAGACAGCCGGGAGATCCTCTTCCAAAATAGATTGTCCGCTCTAAATGCTCCATCCGCCGGCCTGCCGCGACGCGCGTGTATCGTCACTGCCGTTCCAGAAGCGCAAGCCCCCGACACTCCGGCCGTTTTCAAAGGTATTCCACGCTTTGCCGGTTATAGCCACGCATCCCGCATATCGCGCCTGTTCTCGCCAATGGAGATTGTTTTCGGACAGATGCCGAAATCTCAGGTTCCCATTCCCCCCTGCTCATATATGAAAAATAGTCTGATCGGGAGCCATGTGGGGAGGAATCCTTGTTTATACCTGAACGCTCTCGCCTCCGCGCCGCCAATTCCCGTGAAAAGAGTCAACTCTCCGGTTTCCGGAAAGAGGAGATCCCCTTGATTCCATATTGTACGCCCAAAGTGGAGTGCCTGCAATAACAAACTGAGGACAAAACTTGATTTTTACCCTGCCCGTACGGTACTTTCTATCCAAATTTTTACCTCAATCGGACGATTAATTTACTATGAGATGCTAAGCGGTACAGCAAAAACAGCGCAATACGCTGGATACCTTACGCTTTATGAACGAAGTGATCATCGTACGATTTAGGTATAGCATTATCATGAACATCCCGCGCGCGCTCCGGCATTCCGTAACCACCTGAAAGAGGTTCCAATGGCAAAGCTTATCGATGAGGTTTCAAGAACTTTTTCGGAATACCTGCTGATACCTCAATTGACCCAAACTCAACATGTTCCTAAAAACATCGTGCTGAAAACACCGATCACCAGACACCGACACGACTCTCCACCCCGTTTTTCGCTCAATATTCCATTCGTCAGCGCGATCATGCAATCCGTTTCCGGTCCAGATATGGGAATCTCTCTCGCCCGCCACGGCGGAGCGGCTTTTATCTATTGCTCGCAGCCGATCGACGATCAGGCATCCATGGTGAGCAGGGTAAAAACGCACAAGGCCGGATTCGTCCAATCCGATTCCAACCTGCGTCCGGATTCGAAATTGAGGGAAGCTCTGGCACTGCGCAGGAAAACGGGCCATTCGACAATGCCGGTGACTCATGATGGTTCGAGAAACGGCCTGTTCCTGGGTATTCTTACAGACAAAGACTACTGGGAATACGAGGACGACCTCGAGGCGCCGGTTTCTGTATACATGACGCCTAAGGAGCATGTGGTGTTCGGTAACCTGGGAATCACGCTGCACGACGCCAACCGTCAGCTCCAGAAACACAAAAAGGAATGCCTGCCCATTCTCGATTTGAACGGCCATCTCCAGGCTCTGGTGTTCAAAAAGGATTATTTCGACCATATGAACAATCCCGACGAGCTGCTCGACAGCCAGAAAAGGCTTGTATGCGGCGCGGGCATCAACACCCACGATTACAAAGACCGTATACCCGCGCTCGTCGAGGCAGGGGCGGACATTCTATGTTTCGACTCATCCGACGGATATTCCGAGTTTCAGCGCGATGCCGCGGTGTGGGCCCGCAAGCGATTCGGAGATTCGATAGTTCTCGGGGGCGGCAACATCATCGACGGCAACGCTTTCAGATACCTCGTCGGCGAGGCGGACCTCGATTTTGTCAAGGTGGGCATCGGAGGCGGTTCGATCTGCATCACGCGGGAGCAGAAAGGCATCGGGAGGGGGCAGGCCAGCGCCCTTATGGCTGTCGTGGCGGAACGGGACCGCTACTTCGCGGAAACCGGCATCTATATTCCGGTCTGTTCCGACGGAGGCCTGGCCCATGACACTCAGATCATCATCGCCCTCGCAATGGGCGCTGATTTCGTTATGATGGGAAGGTACTTCGCAATGACGGTCGAAAGCCCGACTCCCAGGGTCTCCATCGGAGGACGAATGTACAAACCCTACTGGGGTGAGGGCTCGAACCGGGCCCGGAACTGGCAGCGTTATTCCGAGGCCGGCGAATCGCACCATGGGCTCAAGTTCGAGGAGGGGGTGGACGCATACGTGCCGATCGTCGGATCGGTAAAGGAGGTGCTCGGCATCACCATCTCGAAACTGAAATCGACAATGTGCAACCTGGGTTCATTGACATTACGGGAATTCACCGAAAGAGCGATCATTACCCGTATCTCCGAGCAGTCGTTCGTGGAAAGCGGAACTTCAAACGTACTTTCCCTAGACAAGGACATTCCGCGCGAGGTTTGAACCACCTGTGTACAGGGCAAAAGGATCGAAACCGGAGTAGTTTTCCCGGGAGAGAACCGCGCCGGCCGCCCAGGCTTTTTCCTGCGCGCGCTCCGGTTTTCAGGGCTTTACGCACGATACGTGCCGTCTCCGGGGCCGACACCCGGATGGCATTTTCCTGCCATAGGGGCCGGCCGCTTTCGCCGCCTTACCGGAGGCCCATTTCCCGGATCGGCGCGT
>CAZGVZ010000633.1:0-2951 GCA_964529145.1 uncultured Fibrobacteraceae bacterium
TACCGAGGCGCCCCCCCTGCGCTTTTTCTTTCCGGCGAGAAGCGCGACAGAAATCCAGACGCCAAGGCCCGCCCATATGACGGCCGCGCCGAGCCAGAAGGGAAGGTCGGGCAGCTTTCCGGAAAAAGCTCCGGAAAGCCCGAGCGCGAGTCCCGCTGTGAAGAGAAGCGACCAGAGCACGATCGACCATGGTGAGATCTTTTTCATAACCTTCTTTCGAGAACGTTGACCGGACGACCCGATTCCGGCACCCGGGACTATTTAAAAGTCAATTTGCCGAGAAAATCCATGATACCGGCGGCCTGCGACGAACTCATGATGAAAAGGAAAGAATAGAGCGCGGCGACTCCTCCAGCCATGATGAACGCCGCGAGCCAGACCGGAAAGAGAAAGCCCCCTGACTTCCTTCGTCCGATGCTGTCGGTCCTGCCGCCGTGAGGGGAGATTCCAGTCGAGGACCTCATGCGGGTCAGCCTGATTTTTCTTCCCAGTTCCTCCATTATCGTGATCCGTTCCTCCGGATCGGCGAGCTTGTACCTGCCCTCGAAACCGAGCGAAAGGCAGATGTAGTAGATTTCGAGCACATCCTTTTTCTTCTCCATCTCGAGTGTCATTTTCCGCAGCTTCTGATAAAAACCCTCGCCCGCGATGTTATCCCCGAAGAGATCGAGCTGCAGCGGTCGCGTGAACCAGTAGTCACGGCATACTCCAGGCACGCTCAGCACCGTTTCGTCAATAAGCGCGACCAGTGCGTACTTCGCATCGAGAATGGAATCCGGCGGGATCCGGATCGCTTTACAGTTCTTTTCGAACAGGTCGAGATAATAATTGATCAGTTTTCGAAGAGAAGCCGGATCTCCGAGGTCCTCGGCTTCACGCATGCGAATGACGATCAGGAACAGGTCGGTGCAGAGACCCTGGAGATCCTTTGCGCCGCCGATGGTTTTCGTGAGATCCAGATTCATGGTCTGGCCGGCGATGGTATCGACGAACGAAGCGCCCATTCAATCCTTCTTTGTGAGGGTTACCGGCACGGGAGCGTCTACTCCTTTAGCGCCATCAGCTCGATTTTGAGATCGGGATAGTTGTTGGGAAAATAGAACGCGATGCTTCCGGAGGTGCGCATTCCATCCCAGAACTGCCCTTGCTGATCGAGAGAGAAATAGAGGAATCCCGGTTTTGTCGAAAGTCCCTCCGGAGGATGGACCGAATGCACCAGAGGCAAACCCGGCATTGCGGACGAGATGAGCAGGTCCAGGCGGCTGCGGGAGCACATCTTGATCCGTTGCAGCACACCGATAATGAGCTCTTTTTCCGGTACCCTGGCGGAAACGCCGAGAAAGAATCGAGCGCTGCCGAAAAGCCGCTGATCCGGGACTCTGGCTTCGTAGGCGGCCTGATTGATCTTTTCGAGAGGAACCGTGACGCACCCGGCGGAAATGTCGGCTTCCAGCACCCTCCGGATGATCCCGAACAGGTTTCCGAAAGTGACTGCCAGCTGATGGTGATCGTACTTCGGGAAATCCCTGAACGATATCGTCGATGAAAACGTGCTCAAGGCCCCTGCGAACATCGTGAGTAGTTTGTAAATCTCCAGGGGATGCGCAAGCGGTGAGGCCAGATGATAATTGAGGAGAGGAGTGTAGGTTGCAATCGTTTCGAACAGCCTGAAAGCGGTTTCCCCGGTCGATGAAAACTCCGCGAACCCGCCCTCCACCTGCCGTCTGCCCTGAGACAGTATGGCGCATTTCGCCATGAGCATTTCGAGCAGGCCGCGCATCTGCGACAGGAGAAAATGGGATCCCTCGATCCGTACCAGTGGCGGTATATACGACTCTTCGAGGCTGATCTGTCCGTTTGCCGCCCTTCTCAGGCGAACGATCTGGAGCGTGGAATGATTATCGAGCGATTCGTCTCCGAACAGCAGCCGGAAATTGTACCTGCCGAGCTCTATCTCCTTTCGTTGTGTTCCGAACACGTCATCGGCGATACCCGCCATCTTGCTCCGGTATCTGAAAGCCTGATGCGCCTCCGTGACCGCGCTGCTGACATTGGGTTTACCCTCCACCGCCAGCGGCAGGGCCAGGAACACATCGAGAAACTGCTGATCATGGCTGAAATGGTCGGCGAAGGAACGGGATGGCGGTGCCGTATCCTCCCGGGGAATGGAGAAGGATGAACCGTCAGGCAGCACTCCGGTACAACGCGTAAGGGTGAACAGATTGTTTACCAGTGCGTCCCGGTCGATTTCGATTTCGATGTTTCCGTAGAAGAAGGGCTGATGCATTCCCATACGGGTGTTCATGCAGCTGAAAATGTACCGCTCCGCCTGCTGAAAATGCTGCGGCTGAAGGAACATTCCCTCTTTCCATACTACCTTGCTGTTTTCGTGCATCGAACCTTCCTTTTTGAGTATGACGGGTTCTCACTACCGAAACTGATAAAAAACCCGGCAATACGGACAGGTTTGCCGCTCCTCCGGGCTTATTCATTCCGGCGGACCGCACTTCTGCCCATGCACTCTTCCAAAAAATCGACTCCGAACCTCCGTCCCGGGCCTGTTCCCCGCAACCGAGGCGATCGTCGAATCTCCTGAAAGGGAGGACCCCGCTTCGTTTTTGGACAGGTGTGAAAAATAATATATATTATCTACCGTCTTTACTGTATTTTTACGGTCTTTACCGTAATGCTGCGGTGCCGCCCGGTGCCTTCCCGGCAAGAGAGTTATGGACCATCATTCATGGAGAGTGCAATGAACATGAGTTCCAGCGCACAAGGGATAGTGTCGTTACTCGCGATTTGCGCGTTTCTTTCCGGAGTAAGGGCCGATGGATACCTCACCGTACGAACCGATCCGGAAGGAATCGAAGTCTGGCTTGACGACAACTTCGTTGGCGATTCACCGGTCATAGACAAAAAATTGAAATCCGGCCGCTATTCACTCAAGCTCG
>CAZGVZ010000634.1:0-2948 GCA_964529145.1 uncultured Fibrobacteraceae bacterium
ATATTCAAAATCTTACATGCAATCCCTTCCTAAAAATAATATACAAATGAACGAACATGGCAAAAAATACCGCATATCAGGGCAAATAGGGCACAAAAGTAAACCTTTCAATCATGATTAACTTTGAAGCAATTAAAATAGGAAACAAATATAACAGGCCAGCATTGGCAAAATTGTGGGGATATAAATCGTTCAATGCAATAAGTAGAGGTGTTTTTTCACCTCAAGGAATGGATATACTGATATTTTTTATTACGTTTTTGATCCGCGAAATTTGACCGTCAAATCCGGATTAATTTGACCGGTCCGAATGGTTTACAGAAAGCGAATTTCAGATATAATATAATTCATTCCTGACGATCGGTCATTTTGCGGTGGATTTTATGCGGTCTTTTCGCATTGAGTCTCCTTCCAGGTTGAACTTGATGGCACAGTGAGTAAGCCGATCGCAGATGGCATCGGCAACCGTCGGGTCGGGCAATTTGAGATGCCATTTCGGGATCGGGAACTGGGTTGTTATGATGATGGATCCAACTTGTTCTTTTTCTTCGATGATATCCAGCAATGGGCCGCAGTCAGTGGTTTCGACCGGCTGCATCAGGAAGTCATCGATTATGAGCACCTTGGTTCTGGCGAGTTTTTTGAGGTACCGCAGGTACATCCCGGTTCCTTTAGCGGCACGGATTTCCTCGAACAGAAGAGGGTAGCGGATTTTGTTGACGGAGAACCCAAGGATGCATGCCTGAAGGCCGACGGCTTCGGCCAGGTAGGTTTTTCCGCATCCTGTCGGTCCGGTAATGATGAGATTCTGTGCGTTGTTGATCCAGGTGGCGGTGGTGAGTGGCATTATGTCCTTTTTCATTAAACCACGGGATTGACTGAAAGTGATGTTTTCGATGCAGGCTTGTTCGGGTTTGAAGTTGGCATGGCTGATTATCCGGGAGAGTTTCCGGTTTTTCCGTTCATTGAACTCATCCTCGACAAGGAGAGCGAAGAACTCTTCCGGGGCGAGGTCGCGGTTGTTGCCGTTCTGGAGTCTGGTCTGAAGGGATTCAGCCATGGTGGATAGACGCATTGACTTGAGCTGTTCGATGACTTTTTCGATATGCATAATAGTTCTCTTTTCCGATTATTGGTTGGCGTAATACTGAGCACCCCGGATATTGTCATGGTCGACCGGTTCAGACTGTTTTACTACCGGAAGCGGCAGGAAGGTCTGTTTATCCAGGTGCTGTTCGAGAATGGTTTTAATGGCCTTTAACGACGATGCTTTGAAGTAGGTTGCTCTTTGACATGCTTTTTCAAGCCGTTGCGGCGAGTAGACTTTAGCCAACCGCAGCATGCCCATAACGGCATTGAAGCCCTGTTGCACATGTTCCCGTGCATTCATTATCTGCACAGCCGCGTCTGCGGTCGCGGGGCCGATTTCCAAAGCCTTGGCAATAAACCACTCTTTCGACCACCCCTTAACAAAAGCATGGCTGGGTGGCATGTGTTCTTTGACCGTGGTATACCTGAAGTTCGGAGCGCCGATCTGGTGGCGGCAGACATGCACATTTTCATGATAGATTTCGATAATTGAACCGGCCCGGTAAACATCCACCCGTTGGGTCGCAAGGGTGTGCGGCACGCTGTAAAAATGATCGTCAAAACGGATGTGATAGTTGGGTGCGACACGAACGTCGATTTTAACACTTGATATCATGAAGGGCACGCTGGGAAGCATTTGGGCATATGGCTTGTCCAGCTCATCGAAGCGTTGTCGGCGGGTCTGTTCGCCATACTCTTTCATGGGCCGGTCGTTGAACACTTCCAGTTCTTCCCGCAGTGCCGCGTTTACTTCGTCCAACGAAAAAAACTTACGGTTGCGCAGTCGTGCCAGAATGAACCGTTGTGCCTGAAACACAGCACTTTCAACAACAGCCTTATCCTGCGGGGCGCGTACGCGTGCCGGAAGAAACGCAACGTGGTAATGCTCTGCCATCTTACCATAGACAGGGTTGGCAACCGGATCGTACCGGTCAGATTTTTTAACGCCGCTTTTGGTGTTATCCAGAACAAAAGCGTGAGGCGCGACGCCGAAATACTGCAGCGCATGCACATGTGCCAGCGTAAAATCTTTCGTCTTCTGGGTTTCGGTCCCTTCGACATAAGTAAAGCTGCTGGCTCCCCAAGTGCCCACAAAAAGATCGACACCGATACACTCTCCGGTCTTCAGATCGATGTATTCAAGCCCGTCGCCGGAGTAATCCACGAACACTTTGTCGCCCCCTTTGTGGATCATCTTCATGGTGATTTTTGCAGGACGGTTGCGTGCTATGTGATCATAAAACGCCGAACGTTTTAAACCCTGCGGGTGAAGCTCGGCATACTCCTCCCATAACCGTTGCAACGTCATGTGAGGCCTGGCGAGTTCTTTTTCGATGTATTTAATGTCAGGCAGCCCTTCAGTCGGCAGTGGTCTGCTTTCGGCCGAAGGTGGTGGAAACAACGCAGTCTCAAGATCTGTATCGGAAAACGTTTCCGGTAGTGGCCATGTGAGTTTAGCGCGTTCGAACCGCTCCAGATAGTTGATGACACTACCCTTTGAAAGCGACAGCGCAGAAGCCGTCTGGTCGGCGCTGATGTTCTTTGATAGTCGGTATTCTAATACTTGGCGAATCTTTCGCATAGGCGTTCTCCCTCGACTCATCGTCTTCTCCTCTCGTGAATTTTTTGAAACGAAAGAAGAAGAGAAATAGGTGATTCTGAAAACGCTTTCCGAAAGTATTTTATTCGGTCAAATATCGGCGGATTTGCCGGTCAAATTGACCCGGATTTACCGGTCATTTTGCTCCGGATTTGTCGGTCAAATTGAGGCGGATTTACCGGTCATTTTGGACCGGATCGGTCACCGCGGCCAGTTGTGAGGGGGTAAGAGAGAGAAGAGTATCTATTTGCATGCCACT
>CAZGVZ010000635.1:0-2948 GCA_964529145.1 uncultured Fibrobacteraceae bacterium
CTCCTCTCGCGGGATTTCCCCATCACGCGCTTGACCGCTACGCAAACCGCCTCGTGAAAGCCGGATACAGGATCGCGGTATGCGAACAGGTGGAAGATCCCAGACAGGCCAGGGGTATTGTCAAACGCGACGTCATAGAAGTAATATCCGCGGGCACAGCCACCGAGGACTCGTTTATCGAGGAGCGCGCCAACAATTTCATCGCGGCTATCCATCAGCACGGGAAAGCCGCGGGAATCGCAGTCTGCGATCTCTCCACGGGTTTCTTCCAGTGCATGCAGCTGGAACAGGTCGAACTCCCGGGGGAGATAGTCCGGATAGACCCGAGCGAGGTGCTTCTCGCGGAAGGAAAAGACAATCCCGTAGAAGCTTGCATAGCCGAACTGCCGCAGCAGGTGGTTCGCTCCAGATACGACGGCTGGAAGTTTTCGCTGGAGAATGCGCAGGCCGCCCTGCGCGACCATTTCGAGGTCGTGTCTGTCGAGGGGCTCGGGCTGGAGGACAAACCCGCTGCTGTGTGCGCTGCCGGAGCGCTGCTCCTTTATCTCAAGGAACAGAAAAGAAACGATCTGCGTCACATCACCACCCTCACCCTGCGGTCCGGAAGCGACTGCGCCGAACTCGATCCCGCTTCGATCCGCAATCTCGAACTCCTCAGGCCTTTGAACCAGGAGGACACCGGAGGAACGCTCATCTCGGTGCTCGATGCAACCGGGACGGCGATGGGTGCGCGTCTGCTGAGGCGATGGATACGCCAGCCGCTCAAGTCGATCCCCGCGATTTCGGAACGGCTCAACTGTGTCGAGTTCTTCAAAAAGGATTCTTTCGTCAGGGGAGAAATCGAACTGTTGCTGAAGCGGGTGGCTGATATCGAGCGGCTGATCGGGAAGATAACCTACGAGCGGGCCAATGGCCGCGATCTTTCAGCACTGAAGCGTTCGCTTGAAATCTTCCCCTCCCTGATCCGGGCGCTTTCCTCCGCGAAAGCCGAGAGGATCAGGACTCTTTGCACCGGGCTGGAAAATTTCGAGGATACGGTTCGGCTGATCGGTTCGACGATCGTCGACAACCCGCCGCTTTCACTCCGTGAAGGCGGACTCATACGGCAGGGAGTTTCCTGTGAGCTCGACGAGATAAGGGATGCGGCTGTCAATGGAAAGCAATGGATCGCGCAGCTCCAGGAAACCGAGCGGAAACGAAGCGGGATCTCCTCACTCAAGGTCGGTTTCAACAAAGTGTTCGGATATTACATCGAAGTATCGAAGGCGAACGCGGATTCCGTTCCCGCGGATTACATTCGAAAACAGACTCTCGTCAATGGAGAGCGGTACATCACGCCGGACCTCAAGGAGATGGAAGCCAAAGTGCTCGGAGCCGAGGAAAGGCTCTCAGCGCTCGAATACGACCTGTTCGTCGATCTGCGGAAAAAGATCGCTCAGGAGTGTACACGCATCCAGAAGGCGGCGGAGGCGATCGCGGCTCTCGATGTTTTCGTCGCTCTGGGGCGCGTCGCAGCTCAATACAATTACTGCCGGCCGGTGCTGAGTGACCGTGGCGATATCGTGATCAAGGACGGAAGGCATCCGGTAGTGGAGCGCATGCAGTTTGTGGATCAATTCATTCCGAACGACACGGAGATATTTACCAAAGACTCCCAGATCCTCCTCATCACCGGACCCAACATGGCGGGAAAATCGACCTACCTTCGCCAGACCGCGATCATCGCTCTCATGGCGCAAATGGGATCGTTCGTTCCGGCATCTTTCGCGCAGATCGGTGTGGTCGATAAATTTTTTACCCGTGTCGGCGCATCGGACCGTCTCGCCCGAGGGCAGAGCACGTTTCTTGTGGAAATGAGCGAAGTGGCGAACATTCTCCATCACGCCACGGACGGCAGCCTGATCCTGCTCGACGAAGTGGGACGCGGGACCTCGACCTTCGACGGCATCAGCATCGCATGGGCGGTCGCAGAGTACCTCCACGAAACACCTGGAAAGCGGGGACGCACACTGTTCGCGACCCATTACCACGAACTCGCGGAAATGGAACTGCTCTATCCCCGCATCAGGAATCTGCATATCAAGGTCAAGGAGTGGAACGACCGTATAGTTTTCCTGAGAAAGATAGACACCGGAAGCTGCGACCATTCGTACGGCATCCAGGTCGCCAGGCTCGCAGGCGTTCCGAAGAAGGTGATCATCAGGGCGCGTGAGATTCTGGGGAATCTCGAAAACATGGAACTCACCCCGGACCACAAACCGGTTCTCGCCCGCAGGCAGGGAGAGAACCTTGTCTCGAACGACCAGTGCGATCTTTTCACCGGGGTTCAGCTCAACGCGATGGACGCGATGCACGCGGAAATCGTCCAGCAGCTCCGGGATCTTGACATCAACGAACTCACTCCTCTCGACGCGCTGAATTTCATCGCCGAACTGAAGAGAAAGGCTCAGGCGATCTGATTTCCGAGTTATTCCAAAACATGGAGTATAAGTGGATACCCCAATAATTAAGGCAGGGGAGGGCACGAGCCCTCCTTCTACCGAATTGACAATCAGGCCGGATTCAGTCGACTACTTCGTAATCGGCATCGACCGCTCCGTCCTTGCCTTTCTGTTTGGGAGGCTCCTGCGGTGATTCAGGACCGGGGCCGCCCTGGGGACCGCCAGGCTGCGGACCGGCCTCCTGGGCGCCGGAGGATTTGTACATCGCTTCAGCCATGGAATGAGACGCTTTCATCAGGTTGTCCATGCTGGTCTTGATGGCGCCGACATCTTCGCCTTTCGCTTTCTCCTTGAGATCGTCGAGCGCGGACCGGATGGCGGATTTGTCGCTGTCCGATATCTTCCCTTCCACGTCCTTGAGAGTCTTTTCCGTCTGGAAAATGGCCTGGTCGGCCTGGTTCTTGACTTCCACGCGTTCTTTCTCGGCTTTATCCTTTGCCTGTCTCG
>CAZGVZ010000636.1:0-2943 GCA_964529145.1 uncultured Fibrobacteraceae bacterium
TCGACGGCGAACGGATCTGCTCCGATTGCGATCTTTCCAGTCCGCAGTCGACCGGATCGCATCCATATCCGTTCGGCCTATTGAAAGGGGGGGAGCTTCAGTTCGCTTTCCGGCACTCGGCGACAGATACGTCGCAGGTTGAACTCGAAAGCTTCACGGTGGGTTACCGGCGGGCGCTCGCGATCGGGGATACTGCGGAAATCTTGACCGTCTATCCGGAAATGGCAGATTCCGGCAAGGTGCTCGCGTACGAGCTTGACGTTGAGACCGACCGTAAGGTATACGTGTTCAAGGTACTCTCCGGCGAGGAAAAAACGGAACTGGTGGACACCATCTCAGGAGCGAAGGGGCACACGCTGAGGTGGATCGACACCGCCTGGTACGACCGTCGTTATATCATTTGTAATGAGCCATCGCTGCGCTCGCTTCCTGAACTGTCTGAACCGTACCGTTCACAGTGGAACGGGGGGCCTTTCGTGCGGGACCTCAGGGCTGCGGAAAACCGGACCGGATTTCTCGTTATCACCCATCCGGATTTTGCCGCGGCCGCCGACAGTCTCGTACGTCATAAGAGACGGATGGGACATGAAAATCCTGTTGTGGTGGATGTCAATGATGTCTACCGGTTTTTTTCCGGCGGCGACAAGGACGTGACCGCTATCAGGAATTTTCTGAGTTACGTGACGAGGCACTGGAACGGAGGCGGAGCGCTCGACTATGTGGTGCTGATGGGAGCGGGGCATTACGACGCGAAAAACCTGGCCCATACGGAAGTCGACTTCATCCCGGTGTACATCGACGGAAACAGTTGCTACGAGGATTATTATTCCCGTACACTCGCGTTTCAGTCGGGAAACGCGCCTCAGTTCGCGCTGGGGCGTCTGCCTTGCAGGACTCTCGATCAGGCATGGGCGATGGTGAGGAAGATCGTGGAATCCGAGGACCCCGGGCTGGCGGATTTCAGTGAATGGCGCAACCGGATGCTGTTCGTGGCCGATGACGACATGCAGGGTGAAAGGAACGACGGAATACCGCATCATCGCTCCGCCGACCTCACTTCAGCCGTCGATCGATACGCGGAAAGTGTATCTATACGAGTACGAATGGGACCGGTCGCGGCAGAAACCGTCGGCTTCCCGTGCATTGATAAACGAGATAAACGGCGGCGTTGGGTACATAACCTTTTTCGGTCACGGCTCCGATGTCACCTGGACCGACGAGTATATCCTGACCAGGGAAATGACCGCGGGCATGTACAATGACGGAAGATATCCGGTCGTCGCGGCGTTTTCATGCTCAGTGGGAAAGTTCGACGAGCCGGGAACCGCATCGCTTTCCGAGGCGCTGGTGACCGCACCGGGCGTGGGGGCAATCGCGGTGATTTCGGCCACCAGGGAAACGTACGCCCCGGCAAACGAGGAACTCTCAATTGATTTCTACCATTTTTTACTGGATTCGGCTTCCACCCGCACAATCGGCATGTCGCTTGCCGCCGTTTTCGTCGGAAAACCCAACCTTGATCGTTCATACGCCATTTTGGGAGACCCCTCGATACGCGCGGTTCGGGCTACCCGCAAGGTGACGCTCACGATCGACGATCCGGACGATACGCTTGCGGCGCTGCAGGAGGTGGTCGTTTCGGGAACGATAACGGTAAACGGGAAAATCGACAGGGAATTCGACGGCGACGCCTACGTGGCGATCGGTCTCTTCAATCCGCCCGACACCGTTTCCCGCAAGGACGGTGGAGACCGGCAGCAGGTGCGCTACGCGCTTCCGGGAAATCCGGTCTTTCTGGGTAAGACAAAACTTGTCATGGGAAAATTCTCGCAGAAACTGCTCGTTCCGCAGAAACTTTCCTTCCACCGGCCCGGATCGAAGCTGACCGCATATGCCTGGAAGGAAGGGTCGGCGGATGCAGGGGCAGGTTGCCGCCGCGACCTCGTGTTCGGCGGATCGGTCGCATCGTCAAAATCGAAAGACACCGAAGGACCGCGCATCAGCATACGTCCGGTTTACGAGGATTCGTATCTCTCGGGCCGGGAGGCCTCGTTCACGGACCGCATCACCACACAGCCGCCAGTCAAATGTGAGATCGAACTCCACGATCCGAGCGGCATCGATGTGGCGGGAAACGGTCCGGACGAGGGGGTGACTGTGGCGATCGAAGGTGTCGTAGCGAGGCAGAACGTCAATAACAAGTTCCGTTTCAGGGAGGGGGATTTCAGACGCGGTGTCGTGTCGCTGGAATATGGAGAACTCAAACCGGGTAAACACGTCATGACTGTGACCGCGCGGGACCTCTTCGGCAACCTGTCGAAAGCGCGCTTCACGGTGGTAGTGACCGACAAGGAACAGCTCAGGCTCGACCATGTTCTCAATTTTCCAAATCCGATGCGCATGGGAACAGTCACCAGGTTCTATTGCCATACCAATTACACCGCACGGCAGACCTACGGAAACGATGTGCGCCTTACGGTCAGGATCTATTCACTTGGCGGGAAGCTTCTGCGGGTGATTGACGACGGTGAACATCCCGGCTCCCGTGTACATAACGGCATCGAATGGGACGGACGGGACGAACGGGGACATCCGCTCGGTCCGGATGTATACCTTTACCGGATCACCGCAGTAGACCGCGGCCCGAACGGCCGGAAAGTCAGCCGGAGCAGGATCATGAAATTGGTGATTCTCCCGCCGCGGTAGTGTCGTCTTGCCCATTGGATATTGATCTGTCTTTACACATGACCCGAGGCAGACCTCCCGAAGAGGCCTGCCCCCGCAGCTCAATGCGAATCCGGAAGATTCGCGGCTGAGATCGCGGCTTCGTTAGCGCACACTATCACCTCCGAGGGACCAAGAAGCCAGTCCCGGTCCAGTTCGAGGAACCCTCTCCCGTTTTCGCTCGACATCGCCAGGAGCGCTCCCTGGTGCAGACGCGAG
>CAZGVZ010000637.1:0-2941 GCA_964529145.1 uncultured Fibrobacteraceae bacterium
GGGAAGGTAAGTGAAGCGACGATTTTCCATTTCACGTACCATGGATCGAAGGGGTCGTGGATATCGCGTTTCTTCTCATACGAAAAGAGGCCGGGATTCTCGTTGCGGTAGAGTTCCGTGATGTCCTCGCTTCTCATTCGCGAGCCTTGATTGACGCTTACCAGAAGGGGGACGGCGAGCGAGAGCGTGAGGCCGTTGTCGTACCGCACATTGCCGCCCAGTATGATATGGGCCGGATTTTCGGAAAACCACACCAGGAAACGTTTTCCGTCGCCCTGATCCACGGTGAGGGGAGCGATCAGATTATGGAACGACTGAATGCAGTACTGGACGAAGAAGTCGAAACCGAAACTGCTGTAAACCGCAGATACCGTACCGAGCGTCTGACGCATGTCCGGCCGGCCGGAAAGCGGGAAGCGCATTCCCGCGTTGGCGATCAGCCGGATCGGAAGAAGGCTCATTCGAGGGAGGAAGTCGAGTTCATAGATGAAAACGGTCTCGAGGGTATGGCCTTTCACGACGAAACCCTCAGGCATGAATCCGAGATATCCGCCAAGAGACGGCGCGCTTTCCCGCAATTGATACCTGTAGTCAACGGAACAGCCGAAACCATGCAGCCGTAAATCCTGGTTGTTCGGCCAGGTCAGCTTGAAGCCCCCGCCGAACCATTCCGGTCTGAATCCGTATGAAAGCGGACGGGATGAAAACCTCACGGACAGAAATTCCAGAATACCTGCATGGACCGACAGTTCCGGGAACGCCCGGATGTTGGAAACCCATTTCCGTGTCGATCCTTCGACCGACACGGTATCGGTGCTGATCGGTGAGTCGTCCCATACATGCCCGACCCCGGAGAAGCTGACCCAGACATTGCCGGGACCAGTGGTGTTTGAATTGCTGCACCGGTAAAAAGATTCTCCACGGTCTCTACGCCGGTTCTGCTGGGCGGAAATCGCCGTGACCAGAAGAGAGACACACATGCATCCGACGATTGCGTGAATTCCGTTCATTCTATCTCCTCCAGGAGCCGTTCTATTTCCTCCATTTTGGCCTGTATCTCTTCACGTCTCCTGAGCACTTCCTTTTCGGATTCCTCATCGGTGATATTGATGTCAACGCCCTCTATCCTGAGTTCTTTTTCAGGTTCAAGGCGTACCCCGTCGTTGATGGACATACTGATTGAATCCGGTCGATCCGATTCGGCATTCTCCACGAAAATGAGGGTCCTTATGGCCTCTGCATTAGTTTCCTTGAAAAGAATCGGAATCTCGAGAGCGGACGATATCCGGACATAGGTGGGCGAGAGCCCGTTTTCACGTTTGACTTTCTGCAGAAGCAGGATGCGTGCCGCGCCAAGCAGGCTTATGCGATCGAAAAACCGATAACGGATCGATGGCTCCATCCACAGGTGCAGCTGGTCGTAACCTCCGCCGCCCGGGGAAACCTCCCGCTCGCGTTGCAGTTCGCGGTAAAATCCCGCTCCGATGTCAAGAGAGTAGCTGTTGCGGCTGAGCTTCCACTCGGTTCCGAAGCGGATAGAGATCTGGGAATAGAGATAGAGCAGGTCGGGGTTGTCGGCCATGTTCAGCAAGAGATAGGTCTTCAGCGGAAGCTTTCTGAATCTGGCGATCCAGTCGAGATCGACGATCAACGATGGACGGATATATGCATGATATTCGGGCCTGCCCCGGACCGCGTTTCCGCTCAATGTGTCCATTTCAGTCGAGAGGTAGAGATCCCCTGAAAGGGAGACACCGAAAAAACGGAGATGATCGTTTCTGGGGGTGGTCAGTTGCAGACGGGCTTCCGTTCCGCCAAGCTTTCTGAAACCGGCAAGGGCGGTTTTTCCGGTGAGCTGAAGCATATCCGTGATGCCGACCGCGAGAGATGCGCCCGGATCGAATCTGATTCCGGATTGTGAGACGCTTCCCCCGAACGAGGGTGCGATGACGATATTTCCGTGGCCGATCACGTTCGAAGCGGGTATGTTGAACGTCCCTTCGTTTCTGTGCCGCCTGACCTGTCCGAGAGCGGAGACGACCGTCAGGATCAGCGGGACCAGAGTTCTGTGAAGATTGAACCGCATATTGTTTTTTCCCGTCAAAGGACCGGAAATTCCGAGCACTGCACTACAGGAAGCAGAGTCGTATCATTGAACCTTTTCCCGTGTCTTCTGATCCGGCGCTTGTATTCGTGGAGCGAGGAGATATCGCGATCGGAAAACAGCCGCCAGCCATTGCAGTTACGCTGTTCGGAAATGATCAGCTCCGGATCGTCGAGCCAACGTTTCAGTGTCGAGATGGAAATTCTCAGCTTCTTCGCCGCCTGACCGCTGGTGAAAAGGTGTGCCATGCAAAACCTCCTCCAAAGGACCGTAAATAACGGAATTCTATATGTAGTATATGAATGAACGCTGACCACTATACATGGACGATGGAGGTAAATCCCTGATTTTTTGTCCAATACCTAGGCCGAAAAACCGGTTCAGCAACCTGGGTTTTTGGGCCTATTCTATTATACAGTAATGGTGCTGTAAAGCAATCAGTAAATTTAACCGATTTAATTATGCGGGTTCCTCAGGAGATCCCAGGGGAGTTAGGGAGAAGTGCATCCGGGAGGATGTCGGGGGTCGTCAGATCCGGAATTCACCGTCTTCATAAAGCAGTTTCGTCGAACCGTCGGTCAGAGTCGCGGTGACGGTTCGGTTTCCGGTGGCGATGATATCCGTATGTTCCGGAGAATCGTTGTACCCGAGTTCCGAAAACCTCTCTTCCGTCATCTCGGCGAGGTCGAGGCTGCACGCGTCGTGGTAGGCTTTTCCGACCGCGAGATGGGTGTTGCCGTATTCACCTCCGAAATTCTCGTCGAAGAGCGTATTCGCCATGAAGCGGTTTATTCTTGAAAAGCGACGGTCGGTGAGCGAAAATTCTCCGATCCTGTC